>JAFGDX010000228.1 GCA_016931875.1 Prolixibacteraceae bacterium | reverse complement strand
TTGAAAGCTTCGGGTAATTGCCCCGTTTGTAAAAGCACTGGGTCTGACAATTGTATAATCCAGCCCGCTTTCCAAAATGTACTTTTCCTGAAACTGGTGATCCTGAAAAGCCTTTTTCAGCAAAAAACCAAACATGACATATTTCCAAAAGAAATTCAGGTTGTTCCAGCTATCGCCAACTCCCAGTGTGGTCTGGCAAATCAATCGTTTTGCACCCGTGTTTCTCATTGCCTTTATAATGTTACGTGTTCCGGCGGCGCGAACTTTTCCTTTGGCACCGTCGCCCAGCGCACAAAAAACGGCATCAACATCCTTCATTGCATTCTCTACCTCCGAAAGATTGTTTACATCTCCCTGAATAGTTGTCAGATGCGGATTTTTAAACACCCGGAGTTTTTCAGGATTTCGGGTAAATGCTTTTACTGAATAACCTTTCTCCAGGGCTTGTTCAACGATGTGTGAACCGAGTGAGCCTGTTGCTCCAAAAATAAGTATTTGCATAACTTTAATGTTTTTTACAAAATTGGGAGTTGATGATGAAGCAAAATAGAACAAAAACGACAAATAACCCTTCAACTTATTTTTCCCCGGGTAAATTGCCCGGGAGTTTTTCCGGTGAAGGATTTGAATACCCTGATAAAATGCGATTGGTCGGCATATCCGTTTTGATATACTACGTCGGTTAACCTGTTGTAGTCGCTGGCAGCTAATTGTGTTAATGAATTTTGAAATTGAATGATTTTTGCAAACTGCTTTGGCAACAGCCCGGTTTCTGAAAAAAATCGCCGTTCAAAAGTTCGTTTGGTGAGGTTTAATTCTTGTGCAATATTTGCAAGATTAAGTTGGCCATTTACATTCAAAATAATTTCTATTGCCTTGAATATTGGCGGGTCAAAAAGTAATTTTCCAGCATCTGTCAATTCGTCTATAAATTCTGACAGGGTATTTACCATGTGAAATCTGTCGGTATTGAAAGACAATTTCTTAAGAACATCTGCCACCTGGAAATTTTTATAAGTTGTCAAATCATAACAATCGTCGGTAATTGACTTAGGCTCAATACCAAAAAGCCTTTTAAGCGCAAAGGGGTACAACTGGAAGATAATGATTTGATATTCCCCCGGGATATCAAATTCAACGGGTTTTAAGGTTTGGCCGTAAACAAACAGTTCGGGCATTAACTTTTTGTGCGGATTTATCTTCAACCCATTGGCCGTTTTCTGATATACCAATCCCGGAAACCCGTCAGCAAAAAAGTTGAGGTTGGTTTTTGCCAATTTTTCACCCCCTTCAAAAGTCATAACTTCTTTAACAAAAGGTGAAAGACCAGAGTTGTATTTGCTATTCGGAAATGCCACTTTTGATTGTATTTTTTCCCACAGTAACCAACTGGGACAAAATATTCTTGCCCATTCTGTTACCCAACCAAAACAAAAAAAATATTCGAATTGTTTGATTTTTCTGAAATAACAGCAAGGAATGTATTTGGGCACACTCAATTTTCCGTTAATCCAACTTCCATTTTTTTGCTAATTCAGCGTTGAAACCCTCTTTGTCTTTTGGATTGGGTTCGCCTTTGCCGGAAGTAATGAGCTTGTAAAGACTGTTTTTAATATAACCTGTCCAGGCATCATTACAAACTTCATAACATTCATACTCAGGCACTAATCCTTCGCGAGTGAATTTAACTTTTGTTTTATTTTCTTCGATTGTGATTTCGAAAATCAGTTTGGTGCCCACCCACTCGGTTTTGTCGTTAATGAAATTGAATTCATTTTTAACACCTGATAAACCAATTTTCTGTTTTCATCTACTTTTCATTTTAAATTGTTTTCACAAAGATATTGTCTGTAAAAACCTTCCAAAATGGTGAAATCAGACATTCTGAGTGGTTGATTTGGACTGCTTCATTTACTATCTTTATAAAAAATTTTTCTGATGAAACATTTATCCATCATTGTTCCGAACGGAGAAAACAACCTCAGCAGCATTGTGGGAGCTTATAAAATTTTTACCCGAGCCAACTCCGTTTGGAAGGAAAAGTACGGTGCGGACCGGTTTAAAACAGAACTGGTTGGCGTTTCTGGTGAGGTTTTGTTCCACCAGGGATTGTTTTCAGCTAAACCTCACACGCAAATATCGAATGTAAAACATACCGATTTGATTATTATTCCCTCATTAAACCATAATTATGAAAAGGCGCTGAATGAGAATGAGTTACTGGTTAAATGGCTTGTAACCCAATATAAAGCGGGGGCATCGGTTGCAAGCATTTGCACTGGGGCATTTCTACTGGCTTCAACGGGTTTGCTGGATAATAAAAGCTGCTCAACACATTGGTCGGTGCACGACACTTTCAGGAAGAAGTTCCCCAGAGTGCATTTGAAAACCGATAAACTGATTACGGATGAAAATGGAATCTATACAAATGGAGGGGCTTACTCATTCCTTAATTTAATTGTTTATCTGGTAGAAAAATTTTTTGACAGGGCAACAGCTATTTATTGCGCCAAAGTTTTTCAAATTGATTTAGACAGAAACTTACAATCCGAATTTTCAATTTTTAACGGGCATAAAAAGCACGAAGACGATCTTGTTTTA
>JAFGDX010000227.1 GCA_016931875.1 Prolixibacteraceae bacterium | reverse complement strand
TTTGATGCAATTATCCGGCAGGAACCCATTGTTGAAGAGGAACTAAACGTGGACGACAACCTGGAAGAATTTGGGTTCATTACTGAAGATGAACTCGAACACTGGCGGGTTGAAATTGACAAAGCCTATTTCTCAGGAAAGGCGGTAATTGCCAATTTTGGAGGAACAGCCCTTGGCGACATCGCTTTGGTTCCCGGAATTCAGTTAAAACATCCGAAAGGTATTCGCGATGTTGCCGAATGGTATATGAGTACCATTTCGCGACCGGATTACATTAAAACTATTTTTGAACGGCAGGTGGAAATAGCCATCGAAAATCTTCGGCGGATTTTTGCGGTTGTCGGAAACAAAGTAAATGCCGTTTTTCTTTGCGGAACCGATTTTGGAACGCAAAATTCAACGTTCTGCCCGCCGGAGCAATTTGATGAAATGTGGCTCCCCTATTATAAAAAAATGAATGACTGGATTCACGAAAACACACAGTGGAAAACCTTTAAACACTCGTGCGGTGCCGTTGAAACATTAATGGATAGTTTTATCCGCGCCGGGTTCGACATTATCAACCCGGTTCAGATAAACGCTGATGGCATGGACCCCAAAAAGTTAAAACAAAAATACGGGAAAGATCTGGTTTTTTGGGGAGGCGGAATTGATACCCAAAAAGTGTTGCCTTTTGCAACGCCCGAAAAAGTGCGCGAACATGTACTCCAAAATTGTGAAATTTTTAACCAAAACGGCGGTTTTATCTTTAATACGGTACACAATGTACAGGCCAATGTGCCGGTGGAAAATATGGTAGCCATGCTCGAAGCCATCAGAGAATTTAACGGAAAATAATTTTTCAAAAAGAATAAAACAGCGCTTAGCTAAAAAACAAAATAAAGCGGATTGCTTCCACTGAAAATTTTATCTTTGAAAAATCTAAACCAATAATGCAATGAAAAATCTGATTTTAATCCTTTGGGTTGTTCTGCTGTCAACAACCACCCGCGCACAGAACTACGAAGCAAACTGGAAATCGATCGACAGCCGGCCGGTTCCGCAGTGGTTTGAGGATGTAAAATTTGGCATTTTTATCCATTGGGGAGTATATTCCGTTCCGGCCTGGGCACCCGCCGACGCCGATATCGGAGTGTATGCCAAATATTCTGAGTGGTACTGGTGGCGCAGCAACGAAAACAGCGAAGCTGGCAAACTTTTCCGCGATTACCACAACAAAACCTACGGAGAGAACTTTCAATACCAGGATTTTGCCCCCGATTTTAATGCCCGCCATTTCGAACCTGAAAAATGGGCGGAAATTTTCAAAAAAGCCGGTGCCAAATATGTGGTATTAACCTCAAAACATCACGAGGGATTTACCTTGTGGCCCAGCGAACAAAGCTGGAACTGGAACAGTGTGGACATTGGCCCGCACCGCGATTTATGCGGCGAACTCACCAATGCTGTAAAAGATGCCGGCCTGCACATGGGATTCTACTACTCGTTGTACGAATGGTACAACCCGCTCTACAAAAATAATTTTGCAAAATACGTGGACGACCACATGTTCCCGCAAATGAAAGATTTGGTAACCCGTTACGAACCCGATATTTTCTGGACCGACGGCGAGTGGGACCACCCAAGTGAAAAGTGGAAAAGTACCGAATTTCTGGCATGGTTGTATAACGAATCGCCGGTAAAGGAAACCGTTTGTGTAAACGACCGCTGGGGAAAAGAAACACGCGGGGTACATGGTGGCTATTTTACAACCGAATACGACCTTGTTCACGACCGCGAAGGAGTGGGAGAAACCAACCGACCGTGGGAAGAATGCCGCGGGATAGGAACCTCGTTTGGCTACAACCAGGTGGAAGATTTGGACAATTACATGACATCGGATGCCCTGGTTGATTTACTGGTTGAAAAAGTGGCTGGCGGAGGAAATCTCCTTTTGGACATTGGCCCCACTGCCGACGGACGAATCCCGGTCATTCAGCAGCAACGTTTGCTTGATATCGGAAAATGGCTCGACATCAACGGCGAAGCAATTTACGGCACCAGAAAATGGGAAGGTGCCAGTGAAAATACACAGGAAAATATTTATTTTACAAAAAAAGGGAATGATTTGTATGTACTTTGTACAAAGTTTCCTGAAAATCCCGTTACAATTAATGGAGTAAGTAAAACAGGTAAGGCAGAAATGTTAGGCGTTGAAGAAAAAGTAAATACCAAAAAAGCAGGAAATAAACTTACCATTTCCATCCCTGAAATTACACCCGGCACCCCCGGCAAATATGCCTGGGTCTTCAAAATCGAGAATATTCTATAATCATATAAATTATTAAAAATGAATAAAGTAGAACAATTTTTAAAAACACACAAACTATCCGCTTCATTTTTAGACATGAAGTCAATGACCGACGATTTTATTGCTGACATGAAAAAGGGCCTGGAAGCTGAAAAAAGTTCTTTAATGATGATTCCGACTTACATCAGTGCTGAGGGCAGTATTAAACCAAATGAACCCGTGGTTGCGATTGATGCAGGAGGAACCAATTTCAGGGCAGTAAAAATGTCGTTCGACAACAATATGAATTTAATAACTGAAAACCTTCAGCAAAGAAAAATGCCTGCCATTGACGAAGAATTATCCAACAAAGAATTTTTTGCCACACTGGCTGCATACTTAACGGAATATAAAAATGTGTCGGATAAAATTGGCTTTTGCTTTTCGTATGCGGTTGAAATTTACCCAAACAAGGACGGGAAACTGCTGGAGTGGAGCAAGGAAGTAAAAGCTCCGGAAGTAATCGGGCAAATGGTGGGCGAAAACCTGCTTCAGGCCATGGGAACTCCCAACAAACAAATTGTTTTAATGAACGACACAGTTTCAACATTGCTGGCCGGCAAGGCAGCCACTGCCGGAAGGGAATTCGATACCTACCTTGGGTTTATTCTCGGAACCGGAACCAATGTTTGTTATATTGAACAAAACAGTAATATTACCAAAACACCCAATCTGAATCAAAAAGAAAACCAGATTATCAATATTGAATCGGGCAACTTCGATAAAATGCCGCGAACTGATATTGATGTTGCTTTTGACAATACAACCAAAAACCCGGGGCGCTATTCTTTTGAAAAAATGATTTCGGGTGGTTATTTCGGAGGACTTTGTACAACAGCATTAAAAACCGCTGCCAACGAAGATATTTTTAGCGCCGAAACCAAGGTAAACCTGAAAAAAGCGGGCGAATTTACTTCGGAAGAAGTAAATAAATTTGTGTGTGGAATCGACCTCAAAACAAATGCGCTGAGCACGGTATTTGTTACAGAAGAGGATGTTGC
>JAFGDX010000226.1 GCA_016931875.1 Prolixibacteraceae bacterium | reverse complement strand
TTTCAAATGATGGAAAAAAACACGATGTTCAAATCTATTTTGAAACCACGCCCGAATGGGCAGTAAACGAAATCAACCAGGAAGTTACCATTGATAAAGGGAGCATCAACGAAATTTCCTTTCTGAAAGCCGGAACCACGGAACAACCGATTCTCGGGAAAAAAGGCGACAATCTGCGCATTGACTGGGGCTATTTTTACATGGCTGCAAATAAAAATTCAGCTTTAAGCAGCGGTATCGGCAATTACTTTTCGGCCAAACAAGCTTTTGTTGAGAACGATACTATTTCAGCAGGCCCGGATGAATTAACCGCACAAATGAGCAAAAATATGCCGGTGATGTTTTTTTCTGAAAACCTGAAAGACGTTTCAACCCAGGCAAAAAAAGGCTACATCATGCTCGGGTACAACGACATAGAATCAATTCAGTATTTTGGAGATAATTTAAAGGCCTGGTGGACCCAAAACGGCACGGTTACATTCGGGGATGCTTTGTTGGCAGCTGCATTTGAATATGAGGACATCCTTGCCCGTTGTTCTGCTTTTGATAATGAATTGTACACAGAGGCACTGGAGACCGGTGGAAAAAATTATGCGCGCCTTTGTATGTTGGCTTACCGTCAGTCGGTTGCTGCACACAAACTCGTAAAAGACACCCGGGGAAACATCCTTTTTCTTTCCAAAGAAAATTTCAGCAACGGTTCCATCGGCACAGTGGATGTTACCTATCCTTCCGCACCTTTGTATCTGAAATACAATCCTGAACTCCTCAAAGGAATGTTAAATCCCATTTTTTACTACTCCGAAAGCGGAACATGGACCAAACCGTTTGCCGCTCACGATGTGGGAACTTATCCTTTAGCAAACGGCCAAACCTATGGTGGCGATATGCCGGTGGAAGAATGCGGAAACATGATTATTCTAACAACTGCCATAGCCGAAGTTGAAGGAAACGCCGATTACGCCGAACAACACTGGGAGGTTTTAACCTCCTGGGCCAATTATCTTTTGGAGAACGGACTGGATCCCGAAAACCAGCTTTGCACCGATGACTTTGCCGGACACTTTGCCCACAATGCCAACCTTTCGGTAAAAGCCATTATGGGAATTGCCGGCTACGGAAAGTTAGCCGGAATGCTGGGGAAAACAGAAATTGAAGAGAAATATACCTCCGAAGCAAAACGAATGGCACAGGAGTGGATGAAAATGGCCGATGACGGCGACCACTATCGCCTCACCTTCGACCAGCCCGGAACATGGAGCCAGAAATACAACCTGGTTTGGAACAAGTTACTAAATCTGAACATTTTCCCGGAAGAGGTGGCTCAAAAAGAAATAGCTTACTATCTCACCAAACAAAATACGTTCGGATTGCCGCTCGACAACCGGAAAACCTATACAAAAGCAGATTGGATTGTATGGACCGCTACACTGGCCAACGACAGGGAAACCTTCCAAAAATTTATTGACCCCTTGTACAAATTTGTCAGCGAAACACCGGATCGGGTGCCCATGACCGACTGGTACGAAACTACCGACGCTACCCAGGTGGGATTCCAGGCCCGCTCGGTGGTGGGTGGTTATTTTATCAAAATGCTCGAAAAATAATAGACTTTGATTTTATTCCAAAAAATATGAAGCAACCATCGTTACTAACAATTTTTCTGTTCCTGACTCTTTTTTCCTGCGGTGCAGAACCGATCTCAAAAAAAACAGAACAACTAAAAACCACTTTCGCCAATCCGGTCTGGGACGGTGCGGATCCGTGGATGACCAAACAGGGCGCCGATTACGTGTACTGCTTTTCGGCCAACAACGGCATTGTTGTTTCGCGTTCAAAATTAATGACCCAAAAAGGAGAAATGCAAACCATTTGGAAGGCTCCTTCTGAAGGATGGAACCGTGCCTGTGTGTGGGCTCCCGAAATTCATTTTATCGACGGGCACTGGTATGTATATTATGCCGCCGGTGAATCGGGCCCACCCTATATTCACCAGCGAACCGGTGTTTTACGTTCAAAAACCGACGACGTTTTCAGCGAATACGAAGACATGGGCATGTTGTACACCGGCAACAATCCTGAAGATCCGAAATCCAACATCTGGGCCATCGACATGACCGTTTTTGAACACCGCGGGAAATTGTTTGCTATTTGGTCGGGCTGGCTAAAACAGGAGGATACCGACGCTACCTCCCAGCATCTTTTTATCCAGGAAATGGAAAATCCATTCACTCTAACAGGAACACGCGTTTTGCTTTCGTCGCCCACAGAAAGCTGGGAAACCGGTGGCCCGCTGGATTTAAACGAAGGCCCTGAAGTTCTGAAAAACGGCGACCAGGTTTTTATTGTTTACTCCTGCCGCGAATCGTGGCTAAAAGAATACCGCCAGGGAATGTTGCAACTGATTCACCCGGATGCGGATCCCTTAAACCCGCAAAACTGGAAAAAAACAGGCCCTGTTTTCGAGGGAAACAACGCGGTTTACGGTGTGGGGCATGTTTCATTTGTAAAGTCACCCGACGAAACCGAAGACTGGGTTATTTATCATTCCAAAAAAAATACCGAACCCAACTGGGACCGCGATGTAAGAATGCAACCATTTGAATGGAACGCCGACGGAACACCCAATTTTGGCAGCCCTGTTTCTGCAGGGGTGGAAATCGACCGCCCCTCAGGCGAAGTGGAAATCGAAAAAAATCAACTCATAAAATAATAAAATGAAGCGAACTATTTATTTTTTGGCCGCCCTGATTTTTACTGGGCTTGCCTGTCAAAACAAAAAAGAAACCAGCGAAGCACAACCGCTAACGCCAAAAATATGGACAAAGGAAAAAGCCGAAGCCTGGAGTGCAGAAAACGGGTGGCTGAGAGGTTGCAATTTTAATCCAAGCACCTCCATTAACCAGTTGGAAAACTGGCAGGCCGAAACATTTGATCCCGAAACCATCGACCGTGAATTGGGCTGGGCTGAAAATATCGGCATGAATTGTATGCGGGTTTATCTTCACCATGTGGCCTGGGAAGTTGACAAAGAAGGATTCAAAAACCGCATGAATAAATACCTGGAAATAGCCGACAGCCACGGCATAAAAACCATTTTTGTATTTTTCGACGACTGCTGGAATGCCACGTACCAGGCCGGGAAACAACCCGATCCAAAACCCGGCGTGCACAACTCAGGCTGGGTGCGCGACCCCGGCGATTTACTTTATGAAGATTCAACCCTTGTTTCTCTTTTGGAAGACTATGTAAAAGACATTCTTGCCACATTCAAAACCGACCAGCGAATTGTGCTTTGGGATTTGTACAACGAACCCGGAAACTCGGATTACGGAAACCAATCGATGCCCCTGTTGAAAAAAGTATTTGAATGGGGCTGGGAAATCCGTCCTTCCCAACCTTTGTCGGCAGGGGTTTGGAATGCGGCACTTCCTGACCTGAACAAATTTCAGCTTGAAAACTCCGACATTATTACCTACCACAATTACGAAGGGCCCGAACAGCACCAGGCCGCCATCGACACGTTGAAAAAATACAACCGCCCGCTGGTTTGTACCGAATACATGGCCCGACGCAACAACAGTTTGTTCCAAAACATACTGCCCGTATTAAAACGCGAAAACATCGGTGCCATTAACTGGGGACTGGTTGCCGGCAAATCGAACACCAAATATGCCTGGGACGAGCCCATCCCCGACGGTTCCGAACCTCCGCTTTGGTTTCACGAAATTTTCAGAGCCGACGGAACTCCTTATAAACAAGAAGAAGTGGACCTGATAAAAAGTTTAACCGCGGTTCAATAAATTGCAATTTCAAATAAACTTGTATTATTTTTAATGCTGAAAAACGTATTAAGCCTATGAATTCCGGAAAAATTTATCTGTCAGTTATTGTCTGTATTTTCATGTGTATCAATTCCATTCATGCACAAAAACGAACAGGGAACAACCATAATCCTGTTTTTGAAGGCTGGTATGCCGATCCTGAAGGTATTATTTTTGATGACAAATACTGGATTTACCCCACCTACTCAGCACCTTACAACGAACAGGTTTTTATGGATGCCTTCTCTTCGCCTGATTTGGTAACCTGGACAAAACATAAAAGAATAATTGATACCGCCGCCGTAAAATGGGCCAAACGGGCCATGTGGGCGCCGGCCATTGTAAAAAAGGACGACCACTATTTTTTGTTTTTTGCGGCCAACGATATTCAGAATGATAATGAAAAAGGCGGTATCGGGATTGGCATTGCCAAACAACCTGAAGGCCCGTACAAAGATTACCTTGGAAAACCGCTGCTCGATAAATTTCACAATGGCGCGCAACCCATTGATCAGTTTATTTTTCAGGACAAGGATGGGCAGTACTACATGATTTATGGCGGCTGGCGGCATTGCAACATCGTAAAACTGAAGGATGATTTCACCGGATTCATTCCTTTTGAAGACGGTACTGTTTTCAAGGAAATTACTCCGGAAGGGTATGTGGAAGGCCCGTTTATGTTTATCCGCAACGGGAAATATTATTTTATGTGGAGCGAAGGTGGCTGGACCGGCCCCAATTACAGCGTGGCGTATGCAATTGCCGACTCGCCGTTCGGGCCGTTCAAGCGCATCGGAAAAATTTTAAAACAGGATGCCAATATTGCCACCGGTGCCGGACACCATTCAGTAATAAAAATCCCGGGAGAAGATGAATACTACATCGTTTATCACCGCAGACCGCTGGGCGAGACCGATGGCAACCACCGCGAAACCTGCATTGACCGAATGTATTTTGATAAAAACGGATTTATAAAACCGGTTAAAATTACCTTTGAAGGGGTGAATGCCAGAACGATAAAACAGAATTTCTGAAAATTGCAAAACCGATGAAACATTTATTATCCCTTGTTTTGAGTTTCCTGTTTTTTGTTTCATTTTCAAATGCCAAAGAAAAACGAAACTCACATTACATCACCAATCAGGCTCCTCTGGTGGCCCAACCCTACACGGCTCTTCCAATCGGGGCAATTCAGGCAGAAGGGTTTCTGCTGGAAATGCTAAAAACCCAGCGCGACGGGCTAACCGGAAATCTCGATAGTGTGTACAGCCTGGTTTGCGGCGATAACAACGGCTGGCTGGGCGGCACCGGCGACGGATGGGAACGTGGCCCTTACTGGCTCGACGGACTGGTTCCGCTGGCCTATCTGTTGAACGATGACGAACTGAAGGCAAAAGCGCAGAAATGGATCGACTGGAGCATTGAAAATCAACGGGAGGATGGATATTTCGGCCCAAAGGATTTACCTGAAAATTACGAGGAAATCCCGGGAACGCAACAGGGAATGCGTAACGACTGGTGGCCCAAAATGGTGATGCTGAAAGTATTGCAGCAATATTACATGGCCACCGGCGACGAACGGGTAATTCGCCTGATGACCAACTACTTCAGATACCAGCTAAAAATGCTTCCCGAAAACGAACTGGGGTATGTAACATTCTGGGCCAACCGCCGTGGTGGCGATAATCTGGCCGTAGTTTACTGGCTCTACAACATTACCGGTGACAAATTCCTGCTTGATTTGGCTGAAATCATTCACAAACAAACCTACGACTGGACCAACGTTTATTCCGGAGATATTATCCGCCAATTAAATCCCCTGCCCGACCTGCACTGTGTGAATGTGGCTCAGGGATTAAAGGAACCGGCTGTGTATTACCAGCAGCATCCCGAAGAAAAATACCTGGAGGCGGTAAAAAAAGGACTGGCTTCGCTGCATGATGTTCACGGGTTTGTAAACGGAATGTACGGCGGCGATGAAAGGCTGCACGGCAATGACCCCACGCAGGGCTCTGAATTGTGTTCGGCTGTGGAAATGATGTTCTGTTTTGAAAACATTATCCCTGTTACCGGCGACATGTATTATGCCGACTATCTGGAAAAAATTGCATACAACGTTCTTCCCACACAAATTACCGACGATTTTACGGAAAAACAGTATTTCCAGCAGCCCAACCAGATAAAAATCACCGACGAGGAACGAAACTTTTTTAACGACCGCGTTGCCCGGATTTGTTACGGTACAACCACCGGTTATCCGTGTTGCCTGACCAACATGCACCAGGGATGGCCAAAATTTGTACAAAACACCTGGTATGCCACCGCCGACAACGGAATAGCAGCATTGGTTTACGGCCCTACAAAAGTAAGCGCCAAAGTAGCCGATGGCCAAACAGTTACCATTACTGAAACAACGGGTTATCCCTTCCGCGAAAAAATAAATTTCAGAATTGAAACGGACGACCCCGTAAAATTTCCGTTTCATTTGCGGATTCCGGAGTGGTGCAAATCCTACAAGGTAACCATTAACGGAACGCTTCAGAATGTTGAACCGGAAAACCATATCATT
>JAFGDX010000225.1 GCA_016931875.1 Prolixibacteraceae bacterium | reverse complement strand
ACCGGAAAAGAACAGATTATTATTATTCGGCCATGGCCTTAACCGCTGTTCAGGTTTGTTTTATCGATATTGAGGTGTTTGGAAAGCTGCTGAAAAATAACGGAATTTTTGCCACCGGGGTAATTTCGTACATTTTTGATGATGAACTGAATTATTTCGACCGGCTGGTAAACAATGTGCAGCAACAGTTGCCGGGCAGGCTCGCAAATGCATTGTACTATTTTAGTAATGAGGTGTATAACCGGCAACAGTTTACTCTGGATATAACCCAAACCGAACTTGCATCGCTAATTGGTACTTCGCGTGAAAGTGTTTCGAGGCTTTTAAAAGAATTTCAAAAAGCCGGAATTATTCAGCAGGAGCGAAACAGGGTTACTATTCTGGATGAAAAACGTCTGGAGGAAATAAGAAACAAAGGCTGATAAAAAAAGCCACCCTGTAAAAGAGTGGCTTCTGTTTATTGTTGTTTCTGCTTATTCATTTAATGGTGAAGAAGGATTTATTTTTTCGATGGAATTCAGATTTTTGTTCATCGATTTCATAACCGAATCAAAGTCGGTAACATCAATTGATTTGTCTTTAGCCAGTATGGCCGGCAGCACTGCAATTCTGAATATCTGGTTATCGGTTTCGGCAGGAAGTAAATTATTAAAGTCGGTGGTTCCTTCCAGAAAAATTTGTACATCGCCGGTGGTAAAATCATAGTTGTATTGAAGAACACCATCGTTTAGCAAAACGGTTTGCGGAAGCAGCCGCCAAATATCAATTAATCCGCCGCTGGTTTCTTCCTGTTGCCAAAGAATGTACACCAGCACTGCATCTCCGTCATAAACAGTCACATCATAATCTTCAAATGCATAATAAAGATTATAGTCGTTTTGCGGGGTAAAATCTCCGTAAACTTCAATTACTGTCCCCATTTCGGCATCTATTCCATCCAAACCATCGCGCCCGTCTTGTCCGGGAGGCCCGGGAGGCCCAACGGGTCCCTCACATGATGTTGTAATGATAATCGCTAAAAGTAAAAGCAAACCTGTTATTGTTTTCATGACTAAAAAATTTAATGAGTTAATCTGATGTTGTGTTAAACAATATTAATGCCAAATGTAACAATCTGTTTTAAATGCGTATTAACCAATGGAGAAAAATTGAAAGTGCGGAGCAAGTTTTAAATAAATATAGTGTCAAAACTGAAAATACAATTATAACCGGAAAAATGAAAATAGCTGCAGAAGTCAAAATTAGCGACAACGGTTTTGTTTTTAATTCCAAAACCGGCGACTCATTTAGCCTGAATCCTTTTGGTTTGGAACTGATAAAAAATATTCAGCAGGAAAGGGATTTTGATGATATAAAAAAGGAAATACTCGGGCGGTTCGATGTTGACGAACTTACCTTTGAGAAGGATTTTTATGAATTTTGTGCATTGCTGAAGCACCACCAAATTATTGTTCAGGGCAATCCGCTCGATTTTAATTAAGCAGGAATATGGCAAAACGTAAAATTACACTGGCCGTTACCGGGTTGAACAATACAGATAATCCGGGGCCCGGGGTCCCTGTAATTCGGGCTGCGAAAGAATCGGAAGACATGGAGGTGCGGGTGATTGGCCTTGTTTACGAAAACCTGGAACCCGGAATTTATATGGAAGGTTTGTGTGACCGTATTTTCCAGATTCCGTATCCTTCTTCGGGATCGAATGAATTGATTGAACGAATTGAAAAAATTCACCAGCAGGAAAAAATTGATGTTCTGATTCCCAATTTTGACGCCGAGCTTTTTTCCTTTATGAAAAACGAGCAGCGATTACTCGACCGGGGGATTCACACTTTTTTGCCCACGTTGAAACAATTTCAGGAGCGTGAAAAAGATAAACTGCCTGAGTTTGGCGAAAAATACGATGTGAAAGTTCCGGGAAGCATCAACCTGGGAAGTACAAACCAGATTTCCGAGATGGAAGATAAATTTGACTACCCGGTAATGGTGAAAGGCCGGTTTTACGATGCCTGGGAAGCTAACAACGAAGAGCAGGTGAAACAGGCGTTTTACAAAATCTCTTCAAAATGGGGGGTGCCGGTAATCGTGCAGGAGTTTGTAAAAGGAATTGAGGTGAATGTGGTTGCGCTGGGCGACGGGAAAGGAAATACCATTGCCGCTGTGCCCATGCGAAAACAGTACATTACCGACAAAGGAAAAGCCTGGGGCGGAATCACCCTGGCCGATGAAAAAATGATGGAACTCACCCGAAACATTATTCAGAAAACTAAATGGAAAGGCGGCATGGAACTGGAGATGATTAAAACCAGTGCGGGAGAATACTACCTGATTGAAATTAATCCGCGAATCCCCGCCTGGGTTTACCTGGCGGTGGGATCCGGGCAAAATATTCCCGAGGCACTGATAAAACTCGCTCTCGGACAGGATGTTCAGCCTATGAGTTCCTATAAAATAGGGAAAATGTTCGTGCGCTATTCCTACGACATGATTGTTGACCTCGAAAAATTTGCTGCCATTTCAATAAACAAGGAAATTTAAATACAGGATATGGAAAAGTTGAAATACGAAAAACCATTAATTAGCAAGATTACGGCAGGTGTTCCGAATAAATTCGGGTTGCCTTCCAAAATAAAAACCGTTGCGGAAATCGACGGAATTCCGGTGTCGAAACTGAAGGAAGAATACGGTTCGCCCGTGTTTGTAATTTCGGAGAAAACCATTCGGGAAACGTTTACCGAAGCCAAACAGGCATTTGAAACCCGTTACCCAAAAGTGCAATTTGCCTGGTCGTATAAAACCAATTACCTCGGTGCCGTGTGCAGTATTTTCCATGAGGAAGGATCATGGGCTGAAGTGGTTTCAGGGTTCGAATTTGAAAAAGCGCTTTCGCTGGGGGTAAATGGTTCACAAATTCTGTTTAACGGGCCCGAGAAGTCAGAAAAGGATTTGACATTGGCCATCAATCACAATGCCTGTATTCATATCGACCATTTTGATGAGTTGTATTTGCTGATGGAAACTTCCCGAAAACTCAATAAAAAAGCAAGGGTTGCCATCCGTGTAAATATGGATACCGGGATTTATCCCATGTGGGACCGCTTTGGTTTTAATTACGAAAACGGGGAAGCCTGGAACGCCATTAACCGGATTATGCTGGCGGAAAACCTCGATTTGATTGGGCTGCACACACATATCGGAACCTATATTTTGTCTGCTTCGGCTTACGCTGTCGCTGCCTCAAAACTGGCGAATTTGTATGTGGCTACACACCGGAAATTCGACCACTGGTTAAAATACATCGATTTGGGAGGCGGTTTTGCCTCAAAAAATACATTGAAAGGCGCTTACATGCCGGGGTCGGAAACGTGCCCGTCGTTTGATGAATATGCCGAGGCGATTTCAAATGCATTGATTTCATCAGAAATTCCGCACGAAAATTTGCCGGTTCTTTTCCTTGAAACAGGCCGGGCGCTGATTGACGATGCCGGTTATTTGCTCACAACAGTTCTGGCCAACAAACGTTTATCCACCGGTCGCCGCTCGATGGTTATTGATGCCGGAGTGAACATTCTGTTTACATCTTTCTGGTACAACCTGGGAATTTTTCCAACAAAGGAAACCTCCGATTATTTGGAAGAAACCACCATTTACGGCCCGCTTTGCATGAACATAGATGTTATCCGCGATGCCATCAATTTTCCGGCAATGAAAGTTGGCGATCAGCTTGTGATTGAACGGGTTGGAGCCTACAATATGACCCAGTGGATGCAGTTTATTACGTTCCGCCCCAATGTTATTTTGATTGATACGGAGGGTAAAACGCATATTATTCGGAATAAAGAAAAACTGGAAACCATAACCGGGCTTGAAACGAATCCCAAAAAATAGTGGATGGATGAAAAGCAACACGCTGAATTGGAAAGATATTGTTGATTCGGTACTGAACAGTTATTCGCAGGTATTTTTTTCAAAATCGAAATTGCTTGCTGTTTTTTTAATTGTAATCAGTTTTTTTGATTACGGTGCCGGTATTGGCGGATTAATTTCAGTTTTTATTGCAAACGCCCTGGCTCGTTTTCTGGGCTACAACAGATATTTTCTTGATTCCGGATTATATGGATTTAATGCGCTGCTGGTGGGACTGGGAGTGGGTTTATTTTACCAGCCATCATTGCCTTTGTATATTTTGATTGCTGTT
>JAFGDX010000224.1 GCA_016931875.1 Prolixibacteraceae bacterium | reverse complement strand
ATTTCAATCGATTACGGAATTATGGAGAAAGCACAAAATGTGTATGTTCTTACGGCCGATTTCGACTGGAGCGACCTGGGAACCTGGGGTGCCCTTTATGAATACAAGGAAAAAGATGTTGACGGAAACCTGGTAAATGGCGATAATGTTTTGATGTACAACGCCCAAAACTGCATTGTAAACATTTCGGATGAAAAGGTGGCTGTTTTGCAGGGACTTGACGGTTACATCGTAGCCGAATCAAACGACACCCTTATGATTTGCCGGCGCGAAGATGAACAGCAAATCAAACAGTTTGTTACCGACGTGAGGATTAAAAAGGGAGACTCGCTGGTTTAAACTCATCAGTTTTTAACAGCCACTGCTATTTTCGAATCGGCAGTGCCGTAATATAAAAACCACTTATCGCGGAAATAAACCAGTCCTTCAACAAAACAAACCTCATTCACCTCCCCTACTTTTTCATACGCTTTATCGGGGTGAATAAAATAGTTTTCGGTGCGCTTCATTAGTTTCCAGGGCTCTTCTTTACTAAACAGTGCCTGTCCTGCTGCATAGGTATAAACTGGTAATTTCGAATCATTAAAATTCAATGCATTACTGCCGTTGTAAATCAACAAAATTCCATCATCTTTTAGCAAAGCAAAAGGTCCGGGTTCAACCAGCCTGCTATCAAAATATCCGGGGCGCGGGTGCAAGACTTCAATAAGTTTGTTATTCTCTTTGTTTTCCGCCACTTCCCAACGAATAAGATCATCAGAACTGGCCATAAAAATATCAGTATCGCCAAAGTACATCCAGTATTTCCCGTTGATTTTGGTTGCAACCATTTTATTTCCTTCCTGTTTCACAACAATTGCGCCTGATTTTGACCAACTGTCGATATATTCTTCGGAATTAAGAACCGGCCCGTGTTTGGTCCAGTTTTCCATATCTTTTGATGAGGCCAGACACAAACGGGCCGTTTTCCCATCGTATGAAGTATAGGTCATAATGTAGGTCGCATCCTCACTTTCCACAATTCTTGGGTCTTCTGCCCCGTCAAAATAGTTTGAACCAGATGTTCCGGAGAAAACATAATGTTCATCTTTTTGATAGTTCCACTCGTACTTTTTCATCTCATCATTATCCGGATAAAAAACCGGCTCCCCTCTTTTTTCAAAGTGCAACCCGTCGGAACTAACTGCCAGTCCAATTCGCGAGGTTCCGATTACGTCCTGCGCACGGTAAAAAAGGTACACTTTATCATCTTTAACAACCGCCGATGGATTTAACACATTTCGCTCTTCCCATTTCACCGCCTGCCGGTTTAACGGGCAAACAAACTGCAGTTCAGCCGAAGGTTTCAGAATCGGGTTCAAACTGTCCACCTTTTCAAAGCCGGTTAACGACCAGCCTTCATTTTCAGTGGCTTCTGCAAGGGGTTTATTCTCCGGGTTACTGCAAGCCAGAAACAGAATTGCAAAAAATAATACGATTTGTTTTTTCATGTCAGAATGATTTACAAATAAAAGTAAAAATAATACCGCAACCAGGGCATATCAGAACTATTTAAATTGAATACTGACGAAAATAACTTCCGGAAAAAAAGTTTAATGTTCATCAAAAAACTTTCTGTATCGCCAACTGTTTTATTCAAAGCAACTGAAAATGAAACAACCATGAAAAAATTACTCCTCATTGCATTTATCCTTTTATCGGGTATTGTTTTTGCACAAAACAGCGCAAATGTTACCGTGGGTGATCAGGCACTTCCTTTTTCGGGAAAAACGGTTGAAGGGAACAAAATTCAATTGAAAGACTTGTATAAAAATAATCCGGTGGTTTTTGTGATGTTGCGGGGCTGGCCCGGTTACCAGTGCCCGATTTGTACCAAACAGGTAGGCGGCCTGGTTGAAGATGCCAAAAAATTTCAGAATGCGGATGCCTCTGTGTTAATGGTTTACCCCGGCCCGTCGGAAGAACTGGTGAAGCACGCCAAAGAATTTGCGGAAGATTTTACCTTTCCCTCCCATTTTTACTTTATCCTCGACCCGGATTATTCCATCACCAATTTGTATGGCCTACGCTGGGATGCCCCAAACGAAACCGCTTACCCGTCAACATTTGTTGTGAATAAGAAAGGTGAAATTGTTTTTGCAAAAGTAAGTTCATCACACGGAGGACGTGCCGAAAACGATGAAATTCTCCGCGTATTAAACCAACTGAAATAATCCGGTTTACTATCACCAGCTAAAAAAAGCTGATCAACAGAACTTTTTATTCCAAAACCCTGTCGGTACAGTTGTTTCGGGAAACAGAAGTTCAACCTGATAATTTTAGTTCTCATTCAATTGAAAAATCCTGAAATCACTTTTTCCCTCATTTAAAAATCATTTTAATTTCTTAACAACTCATTAACATTATCGTTTTGAGTTGAAAATGAGACAATTGAAACAAATTAAGATATTTTAATCTTTTTGTCATTAAACCAGCAAATCAATTTTAAGTCTTACAACAAAACAAGGTTAGAAAACAATTAAAAAAAGAAACATGAAAAAATTTAGAACAAGTTTAGTATTGGTAGCGCTGGTTTTTGTATCGGGCACTGTATTGGCAACAGGAAACCTGAAAGTAAACATTATTCCGGGCGAAAGTGAAAAAACCATGGTAAATGTAACAAACGCCGCCCAAAGTTATTTTGAAATAGAACTAAGAAACCAAAACGGCGAATTGGTTTTTTACAAAGAAACACAATCGCCATCAACCACTTACAACAAGGTATACGACTTTTCGATGCTGGACGACGGGCATTACACCTTCACTGTAAAACTGGATAAAGAAATGGAAACCAATACATTGGACATTACAAACGGAAAAGTAAAAGTTGTAAATGAAAGAAAAGATGTTCAGCCGTTTTTTACTTTTCAAAACAACGAATTTAAAGTTTCGTATTTAAATTTTGCCGAAGAAAATGTAAAATTCTATTTGTACGACAACACCACCAACGAACTGGTGCTGGAGAGGGACCTGTCAACAGATTTTACGATTCATTACGGCCTCGATTTTTCGAAAATTAAACGGGGAAATTACGATGCGGTTTTAGCCGGTGAAAACAATTTTTATGAATACAAAATAGCTGTAAATTAGGTTTTGTTGATTTGTTTAGTTAGGGAAAGAGTAAAAAGCGGATCCGGTTTGGGTTCGCTTTTTTTGTGGCTCAAAACTACATTGGTTTTTAAAAAAAAGTTTTACAACCAAAAGCTATTTATAAAATTGTTACAATTAACATTTATTAACAATTTCAATAATTCATTGATATAAAGCATAATAAAGCACAAAAATATCATTTTGTTTATTTTTTTTAATAATTATTTGAACAAACCGTATGAGTTAATCCTTTTACCAACAGAAACAAGTTAAAAATTAAAGTCATGAAAAAAGTAAAAACAATTTTCGCAGTCATTATTGCAACATTTACAGTTTCATCTGTTTTGGCATCGGGTGGACTTAGGGTAAATATGTCAAACTCAGGAAGTGAAATAACTTCCGTAGAAATTTCCAATGCCAGCATGAGTAATTTTGAGGTTAAACTGGTTGATTCATTCGGCGAAAAAATCTACTCCATGAAAACAAAGGCGCCTTTAACCAGCTTTTCAAAGAGGTATGATTTTTCTCTGCTCGAAGATGGCACTTATTGGTACTCTGTAGAAACCGACAATGAAAAGATGCTGAAAAAATTCAAAGTGGAAGATGGCAAATCAGAAATCCTGGAAGTAAGAAAATCCATTGACCCTCATTTTAAGATGGATGAAAAAATGCTGAAAATAAGTTTTCTGAATCCGCAACTGGAAAAAGTTAAACTTTATGTGTACGATAAGTCAAACAACTTACTTGCAGAAGAAAACCTTGGCGCTGATTTTTCAATAAACAAAGCGGTTAGTTTTGCAGATTTAAATTTCGGTGAATACGATGTAGTAATTGCAAACAATATGGATATTTACGAATACAAAGTTTCATTGGATTAAATATAATTTTGGTAAACTTTAAAAAGCGGATCCGGTTTTGGGTTCGCTTTTTTTGTGAACAAAAATCAAACTTTTTAAAATTTACACAGGACAAAAGTTTTGTAATTTAAAGGATAAATGGCTGACTAAAAGTTAACTATCCCGATTTATTTAACAAAAAACGAATTCATTTGATTCATTTCCAAAGGCCTTCTTTATATAAATCATTTATTATTCTATAAAAAGGTGTTATTACTGTTAATCCTGAATTTATTGCATCTACATTTCTTATATTAGTTACTGGATTTATCCACAAATCAATATATGGAACATAGGAAGAAACTAATCCGATCATTTTATAGCCCCCGTTTTTCTCAATTAGTATTGGTCCACCACTATTTCCACCATATGAAGGGCAATCAATTAAAATTGTGTTATGTCTATAATCTTTCCCTGAAATTATTCCTTTTCTTGTTATGGGTATATCAAAATTGTAATTATTGTATTGGGTAACTTCCAGTGATTTTGGATATCCTATCATAAAGACATTTTCACCAATGTTTATTGAATCGAGGTTTAAAATACAGT
>JAFGDX010000223.1 GCA_016931875.1 Prolixibacteraceae bacterium | reverse complement strand
GCGCGTACCACGATTTTTAATTTCCGGGCGGCTTCAAAAACGTCAGTATCAAATTTGTCGCTCCGGATAATGGCGGCATCAACTTCAGAAACGGCGGTTAGCAATTCTGCTTTCGAGGTGTAACTTTCAAGAAGCTGCACACGGTAGTCTTGGTTTTTAAAGATTTTGTTTATTTTTTTTAGTGCTGCGGGAGCAAAAGGTTTTTCAGTAGCGATTAGGATTTTTCTCATAACTCAAATTTTTAGTACTGAAAAAAATGCAGGATTTTCACCCTGCATTTCTTTTTTTATTTTGTTTTTTCAAATTCCTGCATGGTTTCAACGAGCGCTTTCACGCTGCTCACCGGCATGGCATTGTAAATGGATGCCCTGAAACCTCCAACCGAACGGTGTCCTTTAATCCCCACCATTCCTCTTACTGTGGCAAAATCAAGGAACTCTTTCTCCAGTTCGGAATATTCGGGCGCCATCACAAAGGTTACATTCATTCTGGAGCGATCTTCCGGAATGGGTACCGTGGAAACAAAAAGTTTGTTGCGGTCGAGCTCATCATAAAGAATCGTTGCCTTTTCGATATTTACCTTTTCGATGGCTTCCACACCGCCCTGGTCTTTCAGCCAGATTAATGTTTGTAAACAACCAAAAACTGCCAGTGTTGACGGGGTGTTAAACATCGAACCATTATCAATGTGGGTTTGATAGTTCAACATGGTTGGAATTGGACGTTCAACTTTCCCAAGCGCGCTGTTCTTTACAATAACAAGAGTTGCACCCGATGGTCCGAGGTTTTTCTGTGCACCTGCGTATATCAAATCGTATTTTGAAACATCCATCGGACGGCTCAAAATATCAGATGACATATCGGCGATCAGTGGTACGGAAACATCCAAATCGGTTAAAATTTCGGTTCCAAAAATGGTGTTGTTTGTTGTAATGTGTAAATAGTCTGCATCAGCCGGCACTTCAAAAGTTTTGGGAATGTAATTGAAGTTTTTGTCTTCTGAAGTAGCAACAACAGCTACTTCACCAAAAAACCTAGCTTCTTTTATTGCTTTTTTCGACCAGGCACCGGTATTCAGATAAGCTGCTTTTTTATTTAATAGATTATAAGGCGCCATTAAAAACTGCATGCTTGCGCCACCCTGCAGAAAAAGAACTGAATATCCTTCCGGAACATTCATTAATTCTTTCACTAATGCTACGGCTTCGTCCATTACTGCCACAAACTCTTTGCTGCGGTGCGAAACTTCCATTAGTGAAAGCCCGGTACCAGCAAAATTCATGGTTGCCTCAGCTGTTTTTTCTTTTGTAAATTCGGGCAAAATTGAAGGCCCTGCGTAAAAATTGTGCTTTTTCATTATTACAACAAATTAAAAGGTGAATTAATAAAACCATTTCGTTGCAAACGTTTCTTCAAAGTTCATCATAAGTTGAAGGTTTGCAGATGAGAAAAATCAATATATCTAATAAAAATTTGAGTTTTAAAACATTAATAAACAAAACAGAACCCAATGGAAATCATATTTTCTTCCAATTGATTTTTACATTAAATAAAGTTCAACTATTTTGTTTAGCATACAAATTTACCGGATTCTGAAGAAGAAAGCCACTTTTTAAAACATTTATCTTCAGCAATAATAATTATTTAAAAATGTTATAAATTAACGCTTTCAAAATCATGCACACAATAAACCAACAATTTAAAACGGACCAAACTGATTTAATAACAAAATGAAACAGGCATATAGAAATATCATCCGGTAAGGTGATTCTATTTTTATGGTTATGTAAGGGAGCTGGGTAGAAAAAATGGCAATTATAAAATAAAAATGCCACCCCGAAATGAAGTGGCAATTTAAATCGTATTTTATAAAGCGCTAAATAAACGGCAGTTTTACAATTTCGGCCGGAATATTCTTATTTCTGATTTTTACAAAAATCTGTGTTCCGAATGCCGAATATTCTTTGGCAACATAGCCCATTCCAATTCCCTTATTTAATACCGGCGACATTGTACCCGATGTAACTTTACCAATTACGCGGCCTTCCGAATTTACCAGTTCGTAATCGTGGCGCGGAATTCCACGTTCCTGTAACACAAAACCACGAAGCCGGCGCGAAACACCTTCTGTCTTTTGCATCATCAGATAATCGCGATCAATAAATTTCCGGCCGTTGTTAAATTTGGTTATCCAGCCCAAACCGGCTTCTATTGGCGAAGTGGTATCGTCAATATCGTTTCCGTACAAACAGTATCCCATTTCCAAACGCAAAGTGTCGCGTGCACCCAATCCAATGGGTTTAATACCAAATTCTTTCCCTGCTTCAAAAATGGCATTCCACATTTCTTCAGCTACTTCATTTCTGAAATAAAATTCAAATCCACCGGCCCCGGTGTAGCCTGTTGCCGAAATAATTACATCATCAATACCGGCAACTTTACCGGTAACAAAGGTGTAAAATTTTATTTCCGACAGATTGATATCGGTTAATTTTTGCAAAGTTGCCGTTGCTTTGGGGCCTTGAATGGCCAGCTGGCTTATTTGGTCGGAAGCATTTTCGAGTTCGGCGCCCACATCATTCTGGCTTACCACCCATTTCCAGTCTTTTTCAATGTTGGCGGCATTTACTACCAGCATGTATTTCTCCGGCTCGTAACTGTACACCAGCAAATCATCCACAATTCCTCCTTTTCCGTTCGGAAAGCATGAATACTGCGCCTGGCCGGGAGTTAAAAGCGTTGGATCATTTGAAGTAATTTTTTTCACAAGCTCGAGGGCATGGGGGCCTTTTATCCAAAATTCGCCCATGTGCGATACATCAAAAACGCCCACCGATTCACGAACGGTCATGTGCTCATCTTTAATGCCGCTGTATTCAATTGGCATCTCGAACCCGGCAAATTCAACCATTTTTCCACCGGCTTTTTTATGAATTTCATTCAGTGCTGTAATTTTCATTTCTTTTATTTTTAAAACTCCAATCGTTTACGTAACGGCCTGGAACAACTATTCTTGTATTTTCTGAAAAGGATTTGGTCAAAATCTGAAAAATAAACCACACAAAGCTATTAATTCAAATACAGCCGGCACATGAATTTTATCAGATAATTTTTGATGTAGGATTTATTGGATATTTCGCTAAATTGCGCTGTAATACAATTTGAGATGAAACAGGAAAACTATCCCTTAAATTTTGGCTACCTTGACGAGGTGGCAGGAGGTGATACTGAATTTAAAAAAGAACTGGCAAAAATATTTCTTCAGCAGGTGCCGGTGTTTATTGAAAATATGAAGAAATTTCAGAATGAAAACGATTTGGTGAATCTTGCCAAGGAAGCACACACCGCAAAATCGTCGGTACTGATTTTTGGTATGGAAAATACGGGCGCCAGTTTAAAACAAATCCAGTTGCTGGCAGAAGAAAATCAGACCCAGCAAATTCCGGGACTTTTGCAAAAAGCTATTCACGACATGGAAGATGTTATTTCACCGCTGGAACAGTTTATAAAGTCGTAACTTTAAAATCGTAAAAAAAACAAAAAGGCCATGTTTAACGAAACCATTGGCTGGATAGGAAATATCCTTTTCGCAGTTTGCGGCATTCCACAGGTAATTAAAACGTTCAGAACCAAAAGTGCAAAAGACTTAAGTGTGTTGTTTTTATGGCTGTGGCTGGCCGGCGAGCTGCTCACATTTATGTACATTATCAACAGCGATTTGGAAACAGGCACGATTCATTTCCCGCTCTATTTCAACTACATCGTCAATATTTTTATGGCCCTTTTTCTATTGTATGCAAAATATATGTATCCTAAAAAATATGCTGTTTCTAATTCCTGAAAATCAATTCATTGTCGGCAAAGTCAATCACAATGGTTTTACCTTTCTGAACCTGGCCGGCAATAATTTTTCGTGAAAGCTCATTCAGCACATACTTCTGCAAAATACGTTTTACGGGCCGGGCCCCAAAATGAGGGTCGAAGCCTGCACTGGCCAGCCATTCCACGGCCGAATCGGTAATTTCCAGTTTTAAATCGGTTCCCGCAATTCGTTTAACCACCTGCTTAAATTGCAACCGAACAATTTCGGTAATGTTGTTTTTTGAAAGCGGTGTAAATACAATGGTTTCATCAATCCGGTTTAAAAATTCAGGGCGAATGGTCTGGCGCAACATTTCCAGTAATCGGTTTTGTGTTTCCTCCAGAACAAGTTCCTGGTTTTGTGTATTTATACGTTCAAAACTTTCCTGGATAATGTGCGACCCCAGATTGGAAGTCATAATAATAATTGTGTTTTTAAAGTTTACGGTTCTTCCTTTGTTGTCTGTCAACCGCCCGTCGTCAAGCACCTGCAGCAGAACGTTAAAAACATCGGGGTGGGCTTTTTCAATTTCATCGAACAAAACCACTGAGTAGGGTTTGTGGCGCACCGCTTCCGTAAGTTGTCCTCCCTCGTCGTAGCCAACATATCCCGGCGGACTCCCAATTAAGCGGGTAACTGAAAACTTTTCCTGGTATTCCGACATGTCGATACGGGTAATCATGTTCTCATCATCAAACAAATATTCGGCCAGCGCCTTTGCCAACTCGGTTTTTCCAACCCCGGTTGATCCCAAAAAAATAAATGATCCAATCGGGCGTTTCTCATCCTGCAATCCGGCCCTGCTTCTGCGAACCGCATCCGAAACGGCTGCAATGGCTTCATCCTGCCCCACTACCCTTTTGTGCAACTCTTCTTCCATGTGGAGCAATTTTTCACGTTCGCTTTGCAACATTTTCGACACCGGAATACCGGTCCAGCGGGCAACTACTTCGGCAATGTCTTCAGCATCAACTTCCTCTTTTATCAAATTTTCTCCTTCTTTTAAACGCTGGAATTCCTCCTGGTATTTTTGAATTTCGTTTTCTGCTTCTTTGATGCGTCCGTAACGCAACTCTGCAACACGTTCATAATTCCCCTGTCGTTCAGCTTCTTCAGCTTCGCGTTTAAAATCTTCAATCTCAGATTTCTTTTTCTGAATATTTTCAATCACTGCTTTTTCCGACTGCCACTTGGCCCGTAAGCGCGATTGTTCTTCTTTTAAATCGGAAATTTCTTTATGAAGTTGTGCCAGCTTTTTATCGTCTTTTTCTCGTTTAATGGCTTCGCGCTCAATTTCGAGCTGTTTTACACGGCGTTCAATTTCATCCAATTCTTCGGGTACCGAATCCATTTCCAAACGCAGTTTTGCTGCGGCTTCATCCATTAAATCGATGGCTTTATCGGGCAAAAACCTATCGGAAATATATCTCTGCGACAATTCAACCGAGGCAATAATTGCATCGTCTTTGATTCTGACTTTATGGTGATTTTCATATCTTTCCTTGATTCCGCGAAGAATGGAAATAGCGCTCAAGGTGTCCGGCTCTTCCACCTGAACCACCTGAAACCGCCGTTCCAGTGCTTTGTCTTTTTCAAAATATTTTTGGTATTCGGCATACGTTGTGGCTCCAATTGCCCGAAGCTCGCCACGGGCCAGTGCAGGTTTCAGAATATTTGCCGCATCCATGGCCCCTTCACTTTTTCCGGCACCAACAAGCGTGTGAATTTCATCGATAAATAAAACTACTTCATTATTTGATTGAATTACCTCGTTCACCACTGCTTTTAACCGTTCTTCAAACTCTCCTTTGTATTTTGCACCGGCAATTAAAGCGCCCATATCCAGCGAATATACTTGTTTGGTTTTCAGGTTTTCGGGTACGTCTCCGCGAACAATTCGATGAGCCAGGCCTTCTGCAATGGCTGTTTTCCCTGTTCCCGGCTCGCCAATTAAAATGGGATTATTCTTGGTTCTGCGGGATAAAATCTGCAGGATGCGCCGGATTTCATCGTCACGCCCAATCACCGGGTCCAGTTTGCCGCTTCGTGCCCTTTCATTCAAATTCAGGGCAAAACGGTTGAGTGAATTAAAGCGGTCTTCAGCAGTCTGGCTGTCAACCTTCGAACCTTTTCTCAATTCTTCAATGGCCAGCTTTAATTCCTTTTTTGAAATACCGTTGTCTTTCATCAATTGGCTTACTGAATCGCCGGCCTCGAGTAAGGCCAGTAAAATGTGTTCAACCGAAACAAACTGGTCGCCCATTTCCTGTGCCAGCCCCAGCGATTTTTGCAAAGCACGGTTCGCCGGTGAAGAAAGGTATTGTTCACCACCTGTAACTTTGGGATATGATTCAACGATTTTATCAAGGGCCTGCTGAAATACGGAGGTATTTACACCCATTTTTTTCAACAGAAAATTGACAACATTTTCGGCAGAATGCAGCAATCCCTTTAACAAATGCCCGGTTTCAATACTTTGCTGATTGTTTCCCTGTGCTATTTGAAAACCATGTTGAATGGCCTCCTGTGCTTTTATTGTAAAATTATTTAAATTCATACCTTTTCAAATTAAAACCAGTCAGCCACTGGCAAAAAGCAAACCATAACTACCTGTAAGACAAACTGTCAATATAAAAACTACGGTTGATGAAAAAATTTCCTGAAAATAAAATTGTGATATGAAGATTTGGCAGAAACAAAAAAACAAGGATGAAAATCACCCTTGTTTCCTTAACCTAACCAAATCTATTCTCTATGAAAAAACACTTTTTTGTCTAACTTCAATACAAAATTAATTCAGAAAACAGTTAACACATCTCAACCAACGTTAAAGAATGTTAAACCTTAGTTTTCAAAACAATGAATAGTCTCCCCATTTCACCGAATTTTCATATTAATGTTATTTTTAAACGTGTAAATTTTACCGAATAATGAAACATAAAATTCGATTTTTTTATTTAAACGCCTTCAAATATGTATATAAATAAATATTTCATGCTTTATAACCGCTTGAAAATAATGTAATATGCAGTAATAACAGCATTGTAATGTCCTATAAAAGTTTCTATTATGAAAAAATAGAGTTACTTTAGCAGTCCGAAATTTTTGAGATATTTAATCAAAATTATAACTAAAAAAAATACAATTTATGGCAAAGCACGTTTATACCTTTGGAGCCGGACAAGCAGAAGGTAAAGCTGACATGAAAAACCTCCTTGGCGGAAAAGGAGCAAATTTAGCAGAAATGAACCTGATCGGAGTACCTGTTCCTCCCGGATTTACTATTACCACGGAAGTTTGTACCATGTACAACGAACAGGGACAGGCTAAAACTTTTGATTTGATTAAACCTGAAGTTGAAGCGGCAGTTTCGCTGGTTGAAAAATTAACAGAAACAAAATTTGGTGATAAAGAAAATCCCTGTCTTGTATCTGTTCGTTCAGGCGCAAGAGCTTCTATGCCTGGAATGATGGACACCGTGTTAAACCTTGGAATGAACGACGTAGCGGTTGAAGCCATTTCAAAAAAATCAGGAAACTCTCGTTTTGCCTGGGATTCATATCGTCGTTTTGTTCAGATGTACGGCGACGTTGTTATGGAGATGAAACCTGCCAGTAAAGAAGAAATTGACCCGTTTGAAGAAATCATCGAAGAATTAAAAGAAGAAAAAGGTATTCAATTGGATACTGATTTCACCACTGACGATTTAAAAGAATTGGTTGCACGTTTTAAAAGTGCGGTGAAAAAGGTGACCGGCAAAGACTTCCCCACCGACCCATGGGAACAACTTTGGGGCGCTGTTGCAGCCGTATTTAACAGTTGGAATAATCCGCGCGCTATCTATTACCGCCGCATGGAACAAATTCCTGATGAATGGGGAACAGCCGTAAACGTTCAGGCCATGGTTTTTGGAAACATGGGAAATACTTCGGCCACAGGTGTTGCATTTACACGTGATGCAGGAACAGGCGAAGATGTTTTCAACGGTGAATACCTCATTAATGCGCAGGGCGAAGATGTAGTGGCAGGTATCCGTACACCGCAGGAAATTACACTTGAAGGTTCAAAAAGATGGGCGAAACTGCAGGGAATCAGTGAAGAGGAACGCGCAGCAAAATATCCGTCGCTGGAAGAAACAATGCCCGAATTATACCGTCAGTTAAATGAAACACAGCAAAAGCTGGAAGATCATTACAGTGATATGCAGGACCTGGAATTCACAATTCAGGAAGGAAAACTGTGGCTGTTGCAAACCCGCAACGGCAAACGTACCGGTGCTGCAATGGTAAAAATTGCGGTTGATATGTTAAACGAGGGCCGCATTGATGAAAAGACTGCACTGAAACGTGTTGATGCCGCAAAACTCGACGAGTTGCTTCACCCTGTTTTCGAAACATCTGCAATGAAATCAGCCACTGTTCTGGCCAAAGGTTTGCCGGCATCACCGGGAGCAGCTACTGGTCAGGTAGTGTTCTTTGCTGATGAAGCGGCAAAGTATCCTGAATCGGTTTTGGTACGTGTTGAAACCTCGCCCGAAGATTTGGAAGGGATGCACATCGCAAAAGGTATTTTAACCGCCCGCGGAGGTATGACATCTCATGCAGCTGTAGTTGCACGGGGTATGGGTAAATGCTGTGTATCAGGCGCCGGTAGTGTAAAAATTAACTACAAAACCCGTATAATGACCATTGACGGGAAAGAATTCAAAGAAGGAGACTGGATTTCGTTAAATGGCTCTACAGGGGAAGTTTACGAAGGAAAAGTTGCCACAATGGATCCGGATATGAGTGGTGATTTTGGTAAAATTATGGAATTGGCCGATAAGTTTACCCGAATGAAAGTACGTACCAATGCCGATACACCAAACGATGCAAAAGTTGCACGCGATTTTGGTGCACAGGGCATCGGTCTTTGCCGCACCGAGCACATGTTCTTTG
>JAFGDX010000222.1 GCA_016931875.1 Prolixibacteraceae bacterium | reverse complement strand
TACGGAATTACGGTTTTCCAGGAGCAGGTGATGTTACTTTCGCGGTTGCTCGCAGGATTTACCCGTGGCGATTCTGACACACTGCGAAAAGCGATGGGTAAAAAACAAAAAGATACAATGAACAAACTGAAAGTTAAATTCCAGGAAGGTTGTAAAGCCAATTTTCAGTTTGTTGATGAATGCAAGCTAAAAGGCAAAAAGCCCGACGATGTAATTGAAAAGATATGGAAAGACTGGGAAGCTTTTGCATCGTATGCATTTAACAAATCACATTCGGTTTGTTACGCCTACATTGCCTATCAAACCGGTTATCTGAAAGCCCATTTCCCGGCAGAATTTATGGCTGCCAACCTTAGCCGGAACCTCAACAACATTACAGATATTACCAAACTAATGACCGAATGCACCCGGATGAAACTCCATGTTTTGGGTCCGGATGTAAACGAGAGCTTTATTAAATTCACCGCCAACAAAAACGGCGACATCCGCTTTGGAATGGGGGCTATAAAAGGCGTTGGCTCAGGGGCTGCCAAAGATATTATTGCCGCCCGCGAACAAAGTGGTGAATTCAAAACCATTTATGACTTTGTTGAAACCGTAAATCTCCAAACCGTAAACAAAAAAAACCTGGAAGCTCTGGCCATGGCCGGGGCATTCGATAACCTCGACAAAATTAAACGCAGCAGTTTTTTTGCCGGCGACGATGAGAATGATTCGACAACTTTTATTGAAAAACTCATTCGCTACGGAAACAAAATCCAGAATGAAAACCAGAGCATGCAACAAAGCCTTTTTGGCGATATGAGCAGCAGTTTGGTAATTAAAAAACCCGATATTCCCCAAGTTGAAGAGTGGCCCAAATTAATTCTGCTCGAAAAAGAAAAAAATCTCATCGGCATTTACCTTACCTCCCACCCTTTGGATGATTATAAACTGGAGATTGAAAATTTCTGTTCGCGCGATGTGGCCTTAAAAGACCTGAACAACGATATTGAAAAGTATAAAAATAAAGATTTGGTTTTTGGCGGAATGGTTACTGCTTCCCGGGAAGGCACCTCAAAAAACGGAAATCCGTACAGTACACTCACCCTCTCCGATTACACCGATTCCTACGAGTTTTTCTTCTTCGGGCAAGACTATGTTAATTTCCACAACTACTGCAAAACAGGCTTGTTTGTCATGATTAAAGGCTCGGTAAAACAACGATATAACAGTGAATACTATGAATTTAAAATCACACAAATTGAGTTGCTTTCCGAAGTACGCAAAAACTATATCAAAAGTGTAACCATCAACATGCCTCTGCAACAGTTGAATGAACGGACGGTAAAACAAATCGAACTCCTTGCAAAAAACAATAAAGGAAAATCGTTGTTAAAATTTAATGTTTACGACATTGAAAACAACATGCAAATTGAACTGTTTTCAAGAAATATAAAAATTAATTTAAACGACAATTTCTTAAAGTTTTTTGATGAAATACCGGACATTGGATATAGAATTAATTAGTTAATTTTGTAAACTCAAATAAAAATAATAACTGTTAAAACAAATAAATTATGGCCATAGAAATTACCGATGCCAATTTTGAAGAATTGGTTGTAAAATCTGATAAACCCGTTATGATTGACTTTTGGGCAGTTTGGTGCGGCCCTTGCCGGATGATAGCACCGATTGTGGAAGAAATGTCGGGCGAATACGAAGGCAAAGCAGTAATTGGGAAAGTTGATGTTGATTCGAACCCCAATGTTGCCATGAAATACGGAATCAGGAACATTCCAACCGTACTTTTTGTAAAAAATGGTGAAGTTGCCGACAAACAAGTAGGTGCAGCACCAAAGCAGGTTTTTACCACAAAACTGGAGGCACTGCTGTAAAATATTTTTTTGCTCAACTGTCATTTCGAATGAGGGGGAATGAGAAATCGGTCTCTAAAAAAAGAGATTTCTCCTTATACACTCATCGAAATGACATTTTATTTTCATTTTGAAGAACATTTTCGATATAGAACAATTTCACCCATTCGACAACCTGCCGTTAATAGCGCATGAAGTGGTGGAAGGTTTTATAACCGGGTTACACCGCAGCCCGTTTCATGGTTTTTCTGTTGAATTTGCCGAACACCGGTTGTACAACCAGGGAGAATCTACCAAACACATCGACTGGAAATTGTTTGCCCGCACCGACAAACTTTTTGTAAAACAGTACGAGGAAGAGACCAACCTGCGTTGTCAGTTGGTTATCGACACTTCGTCATCCATGCTGTTTCCCTATTCAAAAGGAAAAAAACACCTGCAAAACAAACTTGCTTTTTCGGCCTACACAGCAGCAGCATTGATTTACCTGATGAGAAAACAACGCGATGCCGTGGGGCTCACCCTTTTTTCCGACGAAATTGAATTTCATACCACACCCCGGATTTCTTCGGTAAATGCTGAATTAATGTATGGAAAATTATCGGAACTGATTAAACCCGAAAATGCACAACTCCGTAAAAATACCAACACCACCGCGGTACTTCATCAAATCGCCGAAAACATTCACAAACGTTCGCTGGTAGTTATTTTCAGTGATATGCTTGACAACCAGAAAACCGATGAGCTTTTTACCGCCCTTCAGCATTTGCGGTACAACAAACACGAAGTAATTCTCTTCCACGTTACCGATCATACGCTTGAAAGAGAATTCGGATTCAGTAACCGGCCTCATAAATTTATTGACCTGGAAAGCGGGCATGCTGTAAAATTAAACCCGTGGGAAGTAAAAAAACAATATGTTTCCTCGGTAAATTCCTACTTTGAAGATTTAAAAGTAAAATGTGGCCAGTACCAAATTGATTTGGCTGAAGCTGATATCAGCAAGGATTTTCAACAGGTTTTACTTTCGTATCTGGTAAAGCGAAAAAGACTTTACTAATCTTTATTCCATAAATTCACGCTAATACATTGGATATACGCGATGAATTCGCGAAAACCATTGCATCTTCCCAATCCATAACCACTCTTTTTCTTTTCAATTAATTTCCTTATTTTTAGCAACAAACATAAATCCCCGGTTTCTATGTTAGTAAAAACCTTCGGAAGTGCAGTTTTTGGAATCGACGCCACAACCATCACCATTGAAGTAGATGTTACCAAAGGCATTAAATTTATGCTGGTGGGGCTGCCCGACAGTGCCGTAAAAGAAAGCCAGCAACGTATTGAATCGGCTCTCCGCTTAAACGGCTACAAATGGCCCAAGTATAAAATCATTATTAATATGGCTCCAGCCGACATCCGCAAAGAAGGCTCGGCCTACGACTTACCGCTGGCCGCCGGTGTTTTGGCTGCTTCCCAACAAATCAATACCGACAAACTCAGCAAATATATGCTCATGGGCGAGCTTTCGCTTGACGGAACACTGCAACCCATAAAAGGAGTACTCCCCATTGCCATAAATGCCCGTGCAGAGGGGTTTGAAGGATTTATTCTGCCCAAACAAAATGCCCGTGAAGCGGCTGTTGTCGACAAATTGAAAGTGATTGGAGCCGAAAATATAAGAGAGGTGATTGGTTTTTTAAACGATGAACTCGACCTTGAACCAACTGTTGTTGACACACGTGCCGAGTTTTATGCCCGGGTAAACAATAACCCGCTCGACTTTTCAGATGTAAAAGGCCAGGAAAATGTAAAACGTGCACTTGAAATTGCGGCTGCAGGCTCACACAACATTATTCTGGTTGGCCCGCCCGGGTCGGGGAAAACCATGCTTGCCAAACGGATTCCCACTATTTTGCCACCTTTTACTTTGAAAGAAGCTTTGGAAACCACAAAAATTCATTCGGTTGCCGGCAAAATCGATAAAGAAACTTCGCTGATGACGCAGCGCCCGTTCCGCAGCCCGCATCATACAATTTCGGATGTTGCTTTGGTTGGCGGCGGAAATTACCCGCAGCCAGGCGAAATTTCACTTTCTCATAACGGCGTTTTGTTTCTCGACGAATTGCCCGAATTTAAAAGAACCGTTTTGGAAGTAATGCGGCAACCGCTGGAAGACCGTAACATCACCATTTCGCGTGCTAAATTTTCGGTAGAATACCCGGCCAGTTTTATGCTGGTGGCTTCCATGAACCCCTGCCCGTGTGGCTATTACAATCACCCAACCAAAGATTGTGTTTGTGCTCCGGGAGTGGTTCAAAAATACCTCAATAAAATTTCAGGGCCGTTGCTCGACAGAATTGACATTCACCTTGAAGTGGTACCGGTGCCTTTTAAAAAACTCTCGGAAATGGAAGCATCTGAAACCAGTGAACAGGTGCGTGAAAGAGTTTTAAAAGCGCGTAATATCCAGGAAGAACGTTTTTCTGAACACAAGGGAGTTTATGCCAATGCGCAAATGAACTCAAAACTCATTCGTAAATATGTGGTGTTGGACGAAGCCGGGGTCGAG
>JAFGDX010000221.1 GCA_016931875.1 Prolixibacteraceae bacterium | reverse complement strand
GCGGTTATTAATGAAGAGGTGGCATATACTTCCCCTTCAACGGCTGAAAACCAAAACGTGTCGGAAAAAGCATAGGCCATGGCGCCGGTGAAACCACTGGCAATAATTGCAAAAGTCTGCCCGGTTGAAATTTTACCTTCAGAGGCAAGCAGTTTTTTTGCCAGGTGGGTGATGGTCCAGAACAAAAACATAATGGTAAAACCGCTGGCCAGGGCCGACATGATATTTACCATTTTGGCCGCACCTGCCGCATCGGCAAAAAGGGTGAAAAAACGGCCCAGAATCATAAAGAGAGGAGCTCCGGGCGGGTGGCCTACTTCCAGTTTAAACGAGGTGGTAATAAATTCGCCGCAGTCCCAAAAACTCACTGTGGGTTCTATGGTCAGTAAATAAACAACGGCTGCAATAACAAAACTTATCCAGCCGGTAACATTGTTTAACAAAGTATATTTTTTCATCTGGTAATCTTTTCCTTTTTACAAGCAGCTACGAAAATGAACAGTTGCGAAGATAATTGTTTTGGTTCAAACATAAAGGGATGAATTGGTTTTTAAGAATTTTTAAAATCCAGGTTTATTCCAGCAGCATAATTCCGGAAACTGTTCTGCCTGTATCCACGCCGTCCCGGCGTGCCGAAAAATATTTTTCAGTTTGGGTAAACGAACATTCCCCGGCAATTTCAATGTTTTTACTATTTAGTCCGCACTGAAGAAGTATCTGGCGGTTGGCTTCCCAAAGGTTAAAATGAAATTTTCCTTTTGAGTTTTTATGGAGTGATTTTGCCGCGTGGGGAATGTTTTGATGAGCCGCTGTCACTACTTCATCACCCACTTCGTATATTCCAGGTCCAATGGAAGGCCCCACCAGCGCAAGGAGATTCTCCGGAGAAGTTCCGTAGTTTTTTTTCATCTTCAGAACAGTTGTTTCTGCAATTTTTTTTACGGTTCCGCGCCATCCGGCATGAATGGCTGCAACTACTTTCTCTTCAGGGTCGAAAAGCAGAATCGGCACACAGTCGGCTGTTTGCACACACAAACAAATGCCGGGCTGGTTGGTTACCAGCGCATCAGTTTCGTTGATTTCCGTTTCCGGAATTTCTGAAAGTTCAGCCACACAATTGGTATGGGTTTGCCGGGGAAAAACCAGCTGGGCGGGCGAGATTTTCAGCACATCTGCCAGTTGTTTCCGGTTTTCCGCGAACAGTTCAGGGGAGTCACCGGTAAATCGCGGAGCGGTATGTTTAACCAGCTTTTTTGTGGTGGAAAATGCCAGAATATTTTTATGAGATTCAAAAACAGTGTAAGAAACAAGGCTGTTATCCATTTCTGAGTATGGTGTTTAGTTTATTTTTATTCAGTAAAATAACCGTCTTTTTTTCGATTTTAATCAGTCCTTCTTTTTGCATTTCACCAAAAACACGGGCCAGCGAAGGCCGGGTTACACCAAAAAGGTCGGCCAGTTGCTGCTGGGTATTTTTTAACTCGATGGAATGAAATTTATCGCCCGCTTGTGTCAAAAGAAAATGAGTTACTTTTTCGCGTATGGTTTTAAAACTCAGGAAGTGCAGTTTTTGAGAAAGAAACTGGGTGCGGGTGGAAATGCTGTTTAGGTAATTCTTTAATACCTGCGTGTTCATCTGCAGTACTTTTAAAAATTCAGAAACAGGAATGGAAAGGATTTTAACATCAACATGTGCGGTAACCGTAACCGGGAATTTGTTTTCCTTGCCAAATAAAAATGCGGTGGCCAGAGGTTTTGGAGCCTCTACATCTTCAATTTTGATGGTTTTTCCTGAATAGTCGATCATTTCACCTTTTACACTTCCTTTTAACAGAATGTAAAGGTTTTGAACAGTTTCACCCGAAATGGCAACAATTTCGCCTCTGTTAAAACTTTTTATCTGGTAATGAATGTTTCCCAGTATCTGCCTGATTTCAGATTCCTGAATTTCTTTAAAAACCGGGCACTGGCTCATCAATTTGAAGTCTATCATTTTAACCTTTTTGTAACAATTGATACAAAATCAGAAACGCTGCCAGTCTACTTTTGTTGCATAAAATTGAAAACAATGTTAAGGGAAATTGTAAAAATAGACGAGGAGCTTTGCGATGGCTGCGGCCAGTGTGTGCCCAACTGCCATGAAGGTGCACTTCAGATTATTGATGGAAAAGCAAGATTAATTAGTGAACTGATGTGTGACGGGCTTGGCGCCTGTTTGGGACATTGCCCGCAGGGCGCTATTACCATCGAAAAACGCGAAGCCGATGAATACGACGAGAAAATAGTAATTGCCCAAATGATAAAAAGCGGAAAAGCCACAGTTTTTGCCCACCTGAAACATTTACAGGACCACGGCGAAATCGGGTTTTTAACACAGGCGCTCGACTACATCCGCGCCAACAGCGAAAAAATGCCTTTCCAAATTAGCGAAGTGCACGAATTGCTGCACAGCAAAAACGAATATAAACACCCGCAACCTGCCGGATGTGCCGGTTCAGCGCCGCAATCATTCAACGGGCTTGGGTTCAAACTGGCAACTCCTGATGCTGAAGTTCCTTCGGCACTGGCCCAGTGGCCGGTACAAATGCATCTGATTAACCCGGCGGCTTCGTATTTTCAGGGAGCCGACCTTTTGGTGGCGGCTGACTGCGC
>JAFGDX010000022.1 GCA_016931875.1 Prolixibacteraceae bacterium | reverse complement strand
TTATCCTGACAGAGTTAAAATAAATGAAGTAAATTTGTATGGACGAACCTAGTTTTTATTTACACAGTTTTTGGGACAGTCTCAATGCTCCATGTGGTGTCCATAATTTACAGCCAGCACTTACCAGTTGGCCTCAAGTCAGCTGGTAAGCTGGCAGAGGTTGAACCGGTGGTTTCAGGCCCACCGGCTCAATTGTTTACTGTCAACAAATTCTCAGCTAATTTTCTTCAGGAGTATGACTTTTACTTCAGAATTGATAGCTTTGTTTATCAAATAAAAGAACCTGCATTATGAAGAAAATTTTACTGTCACTCGCAATTGTATTTCCTTTTATTCTTTCTCAGGCCCAAACCGGGAAAGTGATTGAATCGCTTCAGTTTACAAGCGAGCTGGTAAGTTATCCGGTGGAATATTCCGTTTATCTGCCACCCGGTTATGAAACATCGGAAAGAAGTTACCCGGTTTTGTATCTCCTGCATGGTTATTCCGACGATGAAACCGGCTGGATACAATTTGGCGAGGCAAACGCAATTGCCGACCGCGGAATAAAAAACGGCGATTTTCCACCCTGCATCATTGTTATGCCCGACGGAAAAGTAACCTGGTATTCCAACAGCTACAACGGGAGCGACCCCTGGGAAGATATGTTTGTCAAAGAATTTATCCCCTTTATTGAAAAACAGTACCGCATTCGCCCGAAAAAGGAGTTCCGCGCTATTGCCGGCCTGTCGATGGGAGGTTACGGCGCATTAACTTTGTCAATGCGTCACCCCGATCTGTTTGCATCGTGTGCGGCCATGAGTTCGGGCACATTTACCGATGACGAGATTCTGAACGGAGAAATGTACGACCGCTATTTTGGGAAAATTTACGGGCCAAAACCCGGCAACGAAACAAGCGATGCGTGGAAGGCATACAATCCGCTGCATCTGCTCGATACTGTTGACAAAGAGAAACTAAAATCCATACGCTTTTACATCGATTGCGGCGACGATGATTTTTTGTACAAGGGAAATTCGGCACTGCATGTTAAAATGCGCAACCTGGAAATCCCGCACGAATACCGGGTACGAAACGGCGGTCATGAATGGAGTTACTGGCGCACCGGTTTGTTCGACGGGCTGGTGTTTATATCCAAAACCTTTCACCGCTAAAATTTAATAGGATGAAACTGTCGATTGGAATTTTTTTAATCTGCGTTTTGATGGCCGGTTTTTCAGTGGCTCAAAATTCCCCAAAGCCCAACGTGCTTTTTATTGCCGTGGATGACCTTCGCCCTGAACTGGGATGCTACGGGTACTCGCAAATTCATTCCCCAAATATCGACAAACTGGCGGAATCGGGACTGATGTTTACCCGCTCGTATTGTAATATTCCGGTTTGCGGCGCCTCGCGGGCAAGCATTCTTTCCGGAATCCGGCCCAATCGTCACCGGTTTCTGAACTATGATACCTGGCTGGACGAAGAGGTCCCCGGAACCGTAAGTTTGCCCATGCATTTTAAAAACAACGGCTATACAACGGTTTCGCTCGGAAAAGTGTTTCATCATATTACCGACGGAAAGGGAAGCTGGTCGGAAACACCGTGGTTTCCCGAAGGCGACTGGCAGGGCTGGCAGGCCTATGTTTTACCGGAGTCGCACGCGCAAATTGAGCCGCGCCCCAATGGAAACGGAATCAACGGCCCTTCGTTTGAAAGCCCCGATGCACCCGACCATATTTACCCTGATGGAATGATTGCCGAAGAAGCCATCCGGCAACTCCATCAATTGATAGAAAATGAGGAACCTTTTTTCCTGGCTGTGGGGTTTCTGAAACCGCATCTCCCGTTTAATGCCCCGCAAAAATACTGGGACATGTACGATTTCAGCAACATTGAATTGCCGGATTACATGCAAAAACCCAAAGACGCCCCGGAGGTGTGTATGCACAATTTTGGCGAGTTACGGAATTATACCGATGTGCCCGACCAGGGGCCGATGGATGAGGAGTTTATGCGCAAACTGATTCACGGATATTATGCCTGTGTGAGTTATACCGATGCACAAATAGGGAAGGTGATGGATGAACTGGAACGGTTGGGACTGGCCGAAAATACGATTGTGATTTTATGGGGCGATCATGGCTGGCACCTCGGCGAGCACGGGTTGTGGTGCAAACACTGCAACTTTGAGATGGTACTGCACACCCCGGTAATTGTCCGCGCACCGGGGAAAACGCAAAACAACAAAACCGGTGCGTTGATTGAATATGTGGATATTTACCCTTCGTTGTGTGACCTGGCCGGGCTGGAAAAACCTTTTCATCTGCAGGGGAAAAGTTTTGTGCCGCTTCTTGAAAATCCCGGCCTGCCCTGGAAAGAAGAAGTATATTGCCGCTGGATAAAGGGGGAAACCATTGTTACGCAAACCCATACCTACACCGAGTGGTTTGATGATAATTCAGAAGAAGTTGCCGCCCGCATGCTTTACAACTTAACCACCGATGCCGGAGAAACAGTGAATGTTTCAGAAAAAAAGGAAAATAAAACGCTGGTTCAGCAGCTTTCTGAAAAACTAAAAAATCACATTTTAAAACGTGATGAAATAATTATTCCTTAAAATGAAACCAACATTTTTGAACTGTATTATTTTAGCTACTCTCCTGGTGACATTGTTTTCCTGCAACGAAGAGGAACCACTGCCCAACATCGTTTTGATAATGGCCGATGATATGGGGTATGAATGTCTGGGGTGCAACGGCAGCACCGAATATCAAACCCCTGTACTCGACCGATTGGCGGCGGAAGGTATCCGTTTTGAAAATTGCTACTCGCAGCCACTTTGCACACCTTCCAGGGTAAAAATAATGACCGGCAGGTACAACGCACGGAACTACGAAGATTTTGGCTATTTAAATCCCAACCAGGTAACGTTTGGCAATCTGTTAAAAGAGGCGGGGTATTCCACCTGTATTGCCGGAAAATGGCAGTTGAACGGGTTGAACCGGAACAGCCCGGAAAATCAGGATGTAACACGGCCCAACCATTTTGGTTTTGATGAATACTGTTTGTGGCAGCTCAACCGCACACGCGCAGAAGGCGAACGTTACGCCAACCCGCTGATAACACAAAACGGAACGGATCTTCCGCGGGATGCAGAAAAATACGGGCCGCAGATATTTGCCGACTATGTTTGCGACTTTATCGACCGGAAAGCCGGCCAACCTTTTTTTGTGTATTATCCGATGGTGCTGGTGCACGACCCCTTTGTCCCAACACCGGGTTCGCCGGAATGGAACGACCCAACCCGCCGCTATGAAAAAGACACGGCCTATTATGCCGGTATGATGAGTTACACCGATCAAATCATCAGCCAGGTGGAATCAAAACTCAAAGAAAAAGGCATTTGGGAAAACACCCTGTTTATTTTTACGGCCGACAACGGGACCAACCGATCAGTGATTTCAGAAACCCGTTACGCCCGGGTGAAAGGTGGTAAAGGACTTTCCTTGAACACCGGAAACCATGTGCCGCTGATTGTTTCATGGCCTGAAAAAATGAAGGGAAAACGGGTGGTTGAAAATATCATTTCCTTTGCCGACTTCCTGCCCACTTTTTGCGATGTGGCCCGTATCAGTCCATCCAAATATAAAACCGACGGGAAAAGTTTTTATCCGCTGATTACGGGTGAAAGCACAAAAACACAGGAGGAGATTTTTATTCACTATTCGCCGCGCTGGGGAACTTTTAACCACCACCGCTGGATGATGAATAATTCGTACAAATTATATCAGGATGGAAGATTTTACAACACATCGGTGGATCCCCTGGAACAAAATCCTCTGCAGGATTTGAGTGAAACAGAACAAAACCTGAAAAGCAGGTTTGAAAAAATCCTCCTTGAAAAAGAAAATGAAATTCCATTCGTTTTGAATGACACAACTTTTAACGTAACATATTGAAAAAATTAATTATCATATTCAATCTGCTGCCTGGGCTGTTCGCTTTTGGAATGGCGCAGGATACAATCCCTGATTTTAGCTGGGGAAATGCCCGTTATTTTAATTTAAATGAAGGTGAAAGTTGTTTTTTTCATCAGCATGAAATAAAACTGCTGCGGCTGGAAAATCACTACAATCATTTAAAAATAGGAGACGACACAATTTGTATCAAGGTCAGCCGCCGGACTTTGCCAACAATTGCCGGTGGTTTGCGCGTGTTTGTGGCCGATAACAAAAATGTGAAGTCGGTAACTTCCGATTCGCTGGTTCACGGTCTTTTATCAAAAGATGCGCTGGTTTGTGTCTCCGAATACCAAAAACCGTTGCTCGAACCCAATGATTATACTTTCCCGGTAAATTTTAACGACGGGTTTATCTGGAATACCGAAGTGGATGGCTACATGTTTGCCTACCTCGGAGCCGGCGAAAATCCGGACAACAACTATTACCGTTCGCACGAAGGCATCGATTTTGACCTGGATGATGCCCGCGGGTTGGGGAAACACTGGATTGTAGCAATGGAAAACGCGCAGGTGGAATGGATTGAAGAAGGGGAAGCAGCCGGTGAAAAAACAGCCTGTGTTTTGCTGAGAAGTGAATCAACTCCCGGTCTGTATTATGTTTATGAAGGTTTGCTTGCCAAAAGTCTCGAAATTAAAAACGGGCAAAAAATTGTGCAGGGTGAAATTCTGGGAACGGTTTGGGGCGATGAAAACAATGGCTTTTTACAGGTGGCTGTAGTGAAATCGGATACCGTTCCGCAATACCAACAGCGATTTTACAACACCGTTAATTTTTTCCCGCAGATGTTTCAGCTGTATTACAACCAGCCTTTCAGTTTTAATAAAAGTTTTAGCAAAGGCCGGATTGTGTTTGGAAAAAATCCAAAAGCTTCCGACAGGAATAAAACCAATATCCATTCCTACGAAAATTACATTGGCAAAGGCTGGCTTTTTGATCACTGGAACATCACCCAGCGTGTGGAGTGTGTTTACAACGGAAGCGAAAGCAATGCGCGCCTCCGGAAGACTTTGTTTGCCGGAAGCCCGGCCGCCCGGACAAACCCCCACAACTGGTATGAATATGAAATCAATGTAAGCAGCGGCGTTTACCGGATTCGTGCAAAAGTGGGCGATTTAAAACTTCCGTCGTGGCAAAAAATAGAATTTGAAGGCATTGAATCGGGTACTTTCGACCTGGGCGCGGGAGAGTACAAGTGGACCGCCGAGCGCGTGGTTAAGGTAGAAGATTCGCGGCTTACCATCCGATTGTATATTGACCCGTCGGACAACAAAGTGGCCGGATTAAGTGAAATTGTTTTTCAAAAAGCCTATTGAGTTTTTTAACAAAAAATCATTCTTCTGTATGAAAAAAATACTAACCGTTGCATGCCTTGTTTTCGTTTTATTCGCTTGTGTAAAAACCAACGATTCTGATGCGGACAGAATTACCCGTTTCAGAAAACTGAAAAAGGAATTTCAGCATCCTTCGCCGGAATACCGGACAGCCCCGTTTTGGGTGTGGAATTCAAAAGTTACCAAAGACGATATTGATAAAACGCTCAGCGAATTTAAAGACAAGGGAATAGGCGGCGTTTTTCTTCACCCGCGGTATGGTTTGATAACCGAATATTTGTCGGATGAATGGTGGGAGTTGGTGGAATATTCGCTGCAAAAAGCGGAAGAACTGGACTTGAAATTGTGGATTTACGATGAAAATTCATTTCCAAGCGGCTTTGCAGGCGGCCATGTTGCCGCACAAATGCCGGAAGCCAACAGCGAAGGAATCCGGCTAAATCCGCATTTTATGAAGGTTTTGGATATTCCCGGAGATTCGGTCAGGGTAAAACATGTTTTCAAAAAAGAAGATGAAAAATGGATTGAGATTACCCAGACAATTGACCGGGAAACCGGAAGGGAAGGGGAGTATTGTGTTTTGGTGCTGGAAGATTATGAAAAATCGAAATGGTTTGGCGGCTATTCTTATGTAGATTTGTTAAAACCCGGAGTAACGGAGAAATTTATCGAAATTACCATGCCCGGTTATGAAAAAACGCTGGGCCGCGAATTTGGGAAACGTGTTCCCGGAATATTTACCGACGAACCCAATACCAACTCACGCAGCGGTGGCACCATCCGCTACACGGCTGATTTGTACGAACAATTTGAAAAAAGGTGGGGCTACAAACTGGAGCCAAATCTGATGTCGCTGCTAACCGAAACCGGCAGCTGGAAAAAAGTGCGGCACAATTACCAGTCGCTTATTTTGCAGTTGTTTATCAATCGCTGGTCGGAACCCTGGTACGAATACACCGAAGACAAAAATCTGCGGTGGACCGGTCATTACTGGGAACACGGCTGGCCCAGCCCGGAAGAAGGGCCGGATAACATGGCCATGTACGCCTGGCACCAGCAGCCGGCCATCGACATGCTTTTCAACGCAGAAGAACTTCGCCCCGACCAGTTTGGAAACGTGCGGAATGTGAAGGAACTTTCCTCCGTTGTGAATCAGATGGGGCGGCACCGTGCCCTGAGCGAAACTTACGGAGCTGCCGGCTGGGAACTTACTTTTTTTGACATGAAACGCCTGGGCGACTGGGAATACGCACTGGGTGTCAATTTTATGAACCAGCATCTTTCCTACATTTCGCTGGTGGGCGACCGCAAACACGATTTTCCGCAATCGTTTGGAACACACGCACCCTACTGGGGGGTATATAAATATCTGGCCGACTATTTTGCCCGTTTGTCGGTGGCGCTCTCTTCCGGTGTTCAGCGCAATAAAATTCTGGTTATCGAACCTACTACCACAGCCTGGATGTATTACAATCCACAAGGGGAAAATCAAAAACCAAATCAAATCAAAAAGGAATTCGAGTTGTTTTTGGATACACTGGAACGCTGGCATGTGGAATACGATTTGGGTTGTGAAGACATTATGACCCGCTGGGGTGAAGTTAAGGGTAAAAAACTGGTGGTGAACCGGGCAGAATACGAAACTGTAATTTTGCCGCCCGGACTGGAAAACCTGGATAAAACCACCTTTCAACTAATAAAAAATTTCGTCGGAAACGGGGGCAAAGTTATTCAGGCAGGCGCCACTCCGCAGTTTGTTGACGGGGAACCCACATCGTTTGCGGAGCTTCAGAACGGCGAAAATTGGGAAACAACCGCGGTGCCGGATGCTGCACTGTTTTCCCTGCTGGCTGATAATGAAAATATTCAGTTTGAACACCCCGATTCCATTGCCGGAAAAGTTTTTCATCAGCGCCGGGGACTCAAGGACGGGCAGTTGCTGTTTGTGGCCAATTTCGATAAAAAAGAAACCGCCGGATTGCACATCCGAATGAAAGGAAAAGGGGTGGTTCACCTGATTCCTGAAAATGGAAAAATAGAAAACTACACATTTGAACACGATGGCGGAAATGTAGTTTTTTCAGCCACTCTGCCACCGGCCGGAAGCCAGTTGTTTTTTATTTCAAAAGGAAGTAAAAAAAGTAAAGAACCCGAAGAAGAGAGGGAAATGCAAATATACCCAGCCGTTGAAACAACCATTAAACCCGTAACCCCCAATGTTTTAAACCTCGATTATGTGGAGCTTACGCTGGATACATTTGAAAGCGAACCGATGTATTTTTACGAGGCGGCCAACAAAATCTGGCAACACCACGGTTATCCCGATAATCCCTGGGTTTCATCCAGCCAGTTTAAAACTGAACTGGTTGATGCCGATACTTTTGGCGTTGGCAGCGGATTTACGGTAGTTTATCCCTTTTATGTCGATTCTGCATTTTCACCCCAAAAAGTGCAGCTTGTGGTGGAACAACCATGGTTGTATACAATTCTGGTGAATGGGAAGCCGGTAACAGAGGTGGAAGGTGAATTCTGGATGGATAAGGATTTCCGCTTGTTTGAAATGGGTGAGTTGATTCAAAAAGGAAGAAATGAAGTGGTTTTAACAGCCTCTCCTTTTTCGGTTTACTGTGAGCTGGAACCGGTTTATTTGCTGGGAGATTTTGCCATTGTTCCGGCTGAAAAAGGATGGCGAATTGAAAACCGCACCGAATTAAAGACAGGCTCGTGGAAAAACCAGGGAATGCCTTTTTACGGGCAAACCGTGGCTTACGCAAAAAAGGTTCAGGTAAAGCTGGAGACGGAGTTTTTGGTTGAATTAAATGGCTGGGAAGGAACCGTTGCCGAAATTTTGGTAGATGAAAAACACCAGGGAATTTTGTACAGGAAACCTTATAAAATGAAGGTGACCGTCCCCTATGGAATTCACGATATTAAAGTAAAAATTACCGGAAGCAACAAAAATACGTTTGGCCCTCACCATCATTTTACCACACCGGGCCTGGTTACACCGTGGAGTTTTAAAACCGCTCCCGAAATTCAACCTCCGGGAAGGGAGTATGATTTGATTGATTACGGTTTGATGGAAGATTTTGTAATTTATAAATACGGGGAAGAGGTCGCCGGTATTTAAAATTCAAAACGCATCCCGGTTTTTACCTGCTCAAATTCAAAATGCTGATAAAAAGCAGCCAATGCCGGCAGAGCAGTGCAGTGCGACGGATAAATGTTTTTTATTGCATTTTTTTTGAAATACGCAATGGTTTTCTGTGTTTGTTCGTCGTTGTGTTTTAAATGAAATCCACCCAGAACAGTGTCAACGGCTGAAAGTCCGGTTACTTTTCTGGCATATTCCACAATATTGCAAATTCCGGAATGTGAACAACCGGTAATTACAACCAGCTTATTTTGAACCTTTGCTGCCAGCGCTGAATCATCGGGAACAAAATCATCGTTTCCAAATTCATCAGCAAAAGAAGTGTGTTGGGATTCAAAATCATTTTCCCGGGGAATCTCACCCAAAAACCATAAATTTTCGGTGATTTTATAAGGAACTTTTGTTTCCACGAGTTGAAATTTTTCCTGAATTTTTTCTTTTGATATTGTTAATCCCACAGGAGAGTGATCGCTTTTTCTGAAACGTTTGATAAAAGAAGAAGGGTGTGCGATTAGTGTTTTGTTTTCTGTATATTTTAGTCCGTCGCCATGGTCCCAGTGGCCGTGGCTTAAAACCACTTTGTTTACTTCAGACGGAAGGTTGATACCCAGTTGTTGCGCATTTTTCAGAAAAACATCCGAATGACCCGTGTCCAAAAGAATTTTCTCACCATCCATTTCAACAAGATAGGAAATACCGTGTTCTGCGAGGAATCTTCCTCCGGCCATGTTTTCAGTAAGAATGGTTAATTTCATTTTTTACAATCGATTTTAAAGATAAAATAAGTTGAAGTAGCAATAATTCCCATAAAAATCAGGAAAAACATTTGAAACCCGAAATGGCTGATGACAGCGCCTCCCAAAAGTGGGAAAAGTGCCGGCAAAATATTTCCAGCGCCGGCAAAACCGGTATACAAAGCACGGTTTTCATTTCCGGAAACTTCCAGCAGTAAACCGTTCATGCTCATGGTATACAATGAGTACACAACACCGCCGGCCACAAAAATATACTTAATGGCTGCAGCATCGCGGACAAGGAGTGCCATTGCCGCCAAAACCAGTGAAAGAAACACGTTGCTGTACAACAGGATACTGTATCTGAGTTTTTTGGCGCCCACCAAAACCAGGAGGCTCACAAAAACAATCCCAATCACCTTAAAAATCAGAAAAACACCGGTGTCGTTGCTTTGTGTCTGAAACGTTTCTTTGGCATACAAAATGATAAACGGAAGAAAGGAAACCGCAATTCCCTGTGTATTGATAAATCCAAGAAAATAAACCAGTTTTTTATTTTGCCTGAGTTCAGTTCCCATCACTTTTGCAAATCCTTTCAATCCTGTTATTTTTAAAGCCGAAGGAAGGGTTTCCCTGATGTTCCAGAATCCTCCCGATGCAATAAGCAAAAGTCCGCCCCCGATAAAAAACATCATCGCATAATTTACCGGGAAAGCTTTCCAAACCAGTACTTTTTTTACCAAAAATGCAGCCACCAGAACGATTATTCCTGAAATAATCTGCAGCGATGAAAAGAATGTTTTTCGCTTGTTCTGGTTCACCGATTTTCCCAATATGTCGGTATAACTAATGTTTGTAAAAGCGCCAGCCAGCGAAAACAAGGCAATAAACAGAAAAGCCAGCCACAAAACATAACCGGTTTTTTCGCCTTTTAAAAGAAAGAGTAAAAAACCGAGCCCCAGCAACGAAAAAATACGGGTGTTGATTCCCAAAAGCAAATGTTTCTTTTTGTAGGTTTTGTTGCTTAAATAGGGTGCAAAAAACAATTGGGTAAAACTGGAACCTCCCAACATAATTGCAGTCATTAACCCGATGTGGAAAGCGCTGCCACCGGCTTCAACCAGCAT
>JAFGDX010000220.1 GCA_016931875.1 Prolixibacteraceae bacterium | reverse complement strand
ATTTACCCAGGCAACCCGGTCATTTATTTTTATTTCTACAGGCATATATTCTTTGTTTAGAAATGGTTCATGAATGGAATTTTTTTCCAGCGGCTTTGTGCCGGTGCAAATTCTTTCAGGTTTTTTTCGGTAGTGCCCAGTTTGTCGAGGTAATCGATAAACGCGGCAATAATTACCATGTCGTCGCAGTCTTCACACGATTCGTTGGAGAGCAGTTCTTCCTGGTGTTTTTCAATAAAGTGGGTATCATAATTTCCCCGGATAAAATTTTTGTTGTTCATGATGCGTTCCAGGAATTTGATGGAGGTTTTTACACCGGTAATTTTGTATTCGTAAAGGGCGCGGCGCATTCTGCGGATGGCTTCATCGCGCGTGTTTCCCCAAACAATAAGTTTTGAAATCATGGAATCGTAGTAGATTGGAATTTCATAACCCTCATAAACATACCCGTCAGTTCGGACTCCCAATCCGAGCGGTTCCGAAATTTTATAAATTTTCCCGGCACTGGGCATAAAATTATTATCGGAATCTTCGGCGTAAATCCTGCATTCTATCGCATGTCCTTTTTGAATCAGTTCTTCCTGTGTAAATTCGAGTTTCCGGCCCTCGGCAATTTTGATTTGCTGTTTAACGAGGTCCACTCCGGTAACTCTTTCGGTAATCGGGTGTTCCACCTGTAGCCTTGTATTCATTTCCAGGAAATAGTAATTCAGGTTGTTGTCGACCAAAAATTCGATGGTTCCTGCGCCAACATATTTTACGGTTTTTGCTGCCTCAACAGCGGCTTTTCCCATTTGTTGTCGAAGTTCGCCGGTCATCAAAGGCGAAGGAGTTTCTTCAATCATTTTTTGATGGCGGCGCTGAACGGAACACTCTCTTTCAAACAGATGAACCGCGTTTCCATGCTGGTCGGCCAGAATCTGGAATTCGATGTGATGCGGGGAAGTAATGTATTTTTCAATGTACACTGCGTCGTCGCCAAAAGCTGCTTTTGCTTCAGAGCGGGCAGCGCGCACCGCCGAAACAATTTCTTCTTCTTTTTTTACCAGGCGCATTCCTTTTCCACCGCCTCCGGCTGAAGCTTTTATCATTACCGGAACCCCTATTTCCTTAATTACTGCAAGCGCTTCTTCTTCCGATGAAATTGCACCTTCCGTACCGGGAACAACAGGAATTCCTGCTTTTCTCATAGCTTCGCGGGCCTGAATTTTATCTCCCATCTGCACAATTACATCCGGGGTAGGGCCAATAAAAATGATTCCCTCTTCCATACAGCGCTGCGCAAATCTGGCATTTTCGGAAAGAAATCCGTAGCCGGGATGAATGGCATCGGCGCCGCAGTTTTTGGCTACTGCAATTATTTTTTCAATGTTTAAATAACTCTCGCTTGATGGTGCTTTTCCAATAAGATACGCCTCGTGAGCATACCTTACATGAAGTGATGTGCGATCTGCCTCGGAGTAAACGGCTACTGTTTCAATGTCTAACTCACGGCATGTTCGCATTATACGGATTGCAATTTCACCACGGTTTGCAACCAGAACTTTGTTAATTTGACTCATATTGATTTTATAAATCGATAAAAATTTACCTGTTTTATAAACACAATCATGTATAACTCTATAAATTCAAAATTGTTTAAATCAGAAAATCAGTTGAAATTACCTTTTGTGGTTCAATCTGCAAATCAAAATGTGTTAATAAATGTAAATTGCAAATTTAAGCGGGCGTGAACCAGTTGTTAAATTCGAAAAACAAAAAAAATGGTTCTAAGGTTGAATTATTAATTCTATGAAAAAAGTTTTGTATTTTCGGCTTGCAACTAATTTTAAACTTGTATAAATAAATGTTATGTGTAAAAAATACCTCTTGCCACTTGTTCTTTGTGTATCGTTTTTTACCAAGGCCCAGGATTTGAATTACACTTTGTCCGACGATTCATTGGTAAATTATCATGCCAGTATTAAAAGGGTTTACTATGCCACACGTACGGAACTAAAGCCAAAGATAGACGGAAAACTGGATGACGAATGCTGGAAGGTTGCCGGGAAATGGGATGGCGGATTTATTCAGCAACAGCCTCACCAGGCCAACGCCCCATCGCAGCAAACCGAAATAAAAATTTTGTACGACGATACCTATTTGTATTTTGCCATCATTTGCCACGATGATGAACCTGATAAAATAAGCCCGATCTTGGGCCGGCGCGATGAGAACCATGGAGACATGGCCGGAATTGCCCTTGATTCATACAATGACAAACAAACCGCTTTTGAGTTTAATGTAACGGCGGCAGGCCAGAAAGTTGATCTGATGCATTTGGGTGAATATGGCTGGGATTTTAACTGGGATGCCGTTTGGGATGGAAAAGCTTCGGTTGGCGATTCCGCCTGGTATGCCGAGATGAGGGTACCCTTTACCCAACTGCGTTTTGCCAACAATGAGGAACACATTTGGGGAATGCACATCTGGCGGTGGATTCACCGTTTGAGTGAAGAAGATCAGTGGAAACTGATTCCGGTTGACGCACCAGCAATGGTTTATATTTTTGGTGAATTGAGGGGAATCAAAAACATTCCGTTTAAACGAAACTTTGAAGTTTTACCCTATGCAAAGTCGAAATACATTTCGGATGCACAGGATAAATTTAATTTTGGTGCAGGGCTCGACGGGAAAATTGCTGTCACCTCCGACTTTACGCTGGATTACACCGTGAACCCCGATTTTGGTCAGGTGGAGGCTGACCCGTCGGTGTTAAATCTTTCTTCGTATGAAGTTTTTTATGATGAAAAACGTCCTTTCTTCCTGGAGGGAAACAGCATTCTGGAATATGGCTCGGGCTCTGATTTGCTTTTTTATTCGCGCCGGATTGGTCATGCACCCAGTTATACGCCAGGCACTACTGATGATGTAACTTCGGTTTCGGTACCTGACAATACTTCCATT
>JAFGDX010000021.1 GCA_016931875.1 Prolixibacteraceae bacterium | reverse complement strand
CCAGTCAATGTCCTCTTCTGTGTCGGCATCCTCAATCCCAACCAACACCAGCAATCCTTTTCCAATGGAAGAAACAACTTTATTTTCAACGGTAACCGAAGCACGGGCAACTTTTTGAATTACAATTCTCATCCAATAAAATTTTACATTGGCTACGAATATAAAAAAAGGAAAAGATTTCTCAACTTTTTTGCAAATTTGTTGTTTAATTATCAGATAAAAAAAATAAACAAAAATAACAACCAATGAACAAGTCCGCTTTATTTCTGCTTGTTGTAATCCTTTTAGGATGTGCATCTGCCAATAAAATGAGCGATGAAATCCTCCTTATAAAAACATCGCCGGAATATGGGCGAACCCATTTAACTCTTGAGTTTTTCAGGGGGAAGGCTTTTAACCACCCGTCGTTTGCGGTTTGGACCGAAGATTTGCAAGGAAACTACATTGAAACCCTTTATGTTACTCAATTTGTGGCAACCGGGCAATACGGACATGGCGAAATTGAACCCGGAAAGTGGAGCAAGCAGCCCGGAACTTTAAAAAGACTGGCCACCCTGCCCTACTGGGCACACAAACGCAACATAAAAACATCCGACGGAGTATTTGTTCCCACACCTGAAACTGCCGTTCCCGACGCACTGAGCGGAGCAACGCCCGTAAACAATTTTATTTTGAATACCGCCACTCAGTTGAAGGATAAGCCATTCCGCCTGCTAATGGAAATCAATCAACCCTGGGATTCCAATTCTTTCTGGACAAACAATAAATTCCCTGGTGACATTGATTATTTTACCTCGTTGCAACCGGCGCTGGTTTATGCTGTTACAATCGACCCTGCTTCGGGCGAAACAGAATATTATCTCAATCCGGTTGGGCACAGCGAACCTTCTGGAAAAAACGGAAAATTGTTTACCAACTTAACCACCCTGACCACTGGCAAAGAAATTGCAGAAAAAATAATTGTTCACCTCAGGTAAATCAGAAATCAACATCATATGAAAATCATATATTCAATTTTACTCCTGCTTTTTTCATTTTCTGCTTTCGCCCAGGAAGCTTCGGTAAGAGGAAAAGTAGTGGATGCGGTGAACAATGAACCGCTTCCTTTTGTAAATGTGCTGGTTTCAGGAACAACTACCGGAACCACCACCGATTTGGACGGCAATTTCCTGCTCACCGGACTTCAACCCGGTTTTGTACGAATTGAGGCTTCGTTTGTAGGGTATAAAAAAGCCATCTCCTCGGAAATAGAAATAAGCGCCGCCAACACCAGTTTTATTGAAATTCAGCTGGAACAGCAAAAGGAACAGATTGAAGAAGTTACCGTCACGGCATCGCCTTTCCGCAAAACAGAAGAAAGCCCGGTTTCGCTGCGTTCCATCGGAGTTGGGGAGATTGAAAAAAGCCCGGGTGCCAACCGCGATATTTCAAAGGTTATCCAGTCGTTTCCGGGCGTGCAGTCAACTCCGGCCTTTCGGAACGATATTATCATTCGTGGCGGTGGCCCTTCGGAAAGCCGGTTTTATTTAGACGGAGTTGAAGTACCGTTTATCAACCATTTTGCTACCCAGGGAGCTTCGGGTGGCCCTGTTGGAATTCTCAATGCCGATTTTTTGCGCGAAGTAAACTACTACTCCGGTGCTTTTCCGGCCAACCGTGGAAATGCCCTGAGTGGAGTACTCGAATTTTTCCAGATAGATGGAAACACCGATAAACTCAAATTCCAGGGAACTTTGGGAGCTTCGGAAGTGGCGGCAACCTTGGATGGACCACTTGGTGAAAAGACCACCTTTGTTTTTTCTGCGCGAAGGTCGTACCTGCAGTTTTTGTTTAGTATACTTGAATTGCCGTTCCTACCAAATTTTACCGACACACAGTTTAAAATACGTACCCGTTTCGACCAAAAAAATGAACTTACCATCATCGGACTGGGCGCTTTTGATGTTTCAAAATTAAACCTCGACATTGAAGAGCCGGATGAGCAGCAAAAATACATTCTCAGCCAGCTTCCGGTAAACGAACAATGGAATTATACTGTTGGTGGTATTTACAAACATTTTCGCGAAAACAGCTACCAAACGCTGGTACTGAGCCGGAGCCACCTCAACAACAGCGCCCGTAAATATTTTGAAAACGACGACAGTTCAGAAGAGAATAAAATTCTGGATTATTCTTCAGAAGAAATTGAAAATAAAATCAGGGTTGAAAACACCGTCAGAATGAATTCATTTAAACTCAATTTGGGCGCCAACCTCGATTTTGTAACCTATACCAATACAACCCTGCAAAAGCGTTTTTATGGCAACGAAGTTGTGAATGTGAACTATGATACAAAACTAAACCTTGCCAAATACGGTTTTTTTGCGCAGGTGAGTAAAAATGTTCTTGCCGAACGACTGGCACTTTCATTCGGAATAAGGGCAGATGCCAATAATTACTCGGAAAGTATGAATAATCCGCTGGAACAGCTCTCTCCACGATTTTCTGCATCATACAGTCTGACAGATAAATGGAGCCTGAATTTTAATACCGGCAGGTACTACCAGCTTCCTCCCTACACTACCCTGGGTTACCGGCAAAATGATGTTTTTGTAAACCGGAATAACAATCTGAAATACATTTCTGTTGATCATTTGATTGGCGGGTTGGAGTTTCGTCCGAAAACAACGGTTCAATTTTCGGTGGAAGGATTTTGGAAAGGATATTCAGATTACCCGTTTTCAGTAAATGATAAAATAAGCCTTGCAAACAAAGGCGCCGATTTTGGGGTTGTTGGCGACGAAGAAGTGGTTTCCGAATCCAGCGGCCGGGCTTATGGTGCTGAATTTCAAACCCGGATAAACTCTACCAAAGGGTTTAATTTCAACATGTCGTACACCCTGGTGCGAAGTGAATTTCAGGATGCTTCCGGAGAATATATCGCTTCCAGCTGGGACTCGAAACACCTGCTTGTTCTTACCACTACCAAAGATTTGAAAAAAAACTGGCGGGTAGGGGGCCGCTGGCGTTTTGTGGGTGGCTTGCCTTACACTCCCTTCGATATGGAAACCAGCTCGCTGGTGGAAGCCTGGAACCTGACAGGTGGTCCGTATCACGACTACAGCCGGCTCAATGCTGAACGTTTCTCAGCTTTTCATCAGCTGGATATCAGGGTTGACAAATCATTCTACCTCAATAAAATCACCGCCAAATTTTATCTCGATATTCAGAACCTTTACAATTTTCAGGCAGAACAACAGGATATTGTGGTGCGCGCTGAAGATGCAAACGGCAATTTTGTCCTCACCGACAACGGTACGCGATATCAACTGGAAACCTATAAAAACACGACAGGAACCGTGCTTCCCACGATTGGAATTATTCTGGAATTTTAATTGGCAACAACCAGGTTGGTTTTTTCAATTTCCTTAATTGGTCGTTCCACATTGCTGCCGGGTTCGCGGAAAACCCAGGGTTTCCACAACTTCAGAACTTCTTCCCATTCTTCCAGTGTTCGGGTCGGGTAATCGGCAGGCCAGCCCCCGTTTCTGAATTCCCCGCTTACTCCCTGATCGTGGATTACATTTTCGCGCCAGTTATTCAGCTCCAAAAGCAATTCGTTCATGATGTCCTGGTAATCCGGATTGTTTGCCAGATTGTACATTTCATAGGGATCATTTTTTAAATCGTACAATTCAAACTCCGGTTTGGTTGCTGCCATAAATGCAGCCTGCTCCGGTGGAAGTTCCCCTTTTATATTCAGGATATTCAGCAAGGCCAGCACCGGATAACTGGTTTCCTTGTAATTGTTAAACTGGCAGTATGCACGTTCAGGCATTAAATTCTGAATAAGCTTAAATTCTTTGGAACGAATGGCACGCATGGCATCGTGTGTGTCGTCCATTTTATCACGCGCTGCAAAAATGTATTTTCTGTTTTTTGTACTCTCATCCAAAATATTCATTCCGTGTAACGGATGGGGAGGCGTTACTCCGGCCACATCCAGAATGGTTTTGGAAATATCAATGGTTTGAACCAGATCGTCGCGTACCTGTGCCGGTTTAATTTTTGCAGGCCAGCGCACCATAATCGGGACCTGAATTCCGCCATCGTACAAAAACTGCTTTCCACGCGGCATGCAGCGCCCGTTGTCGCCAATAATAAAAACAATTGTATTTTCAGCCAGCCCCTCATCTTCCAGGCGTTGTAAAACCTCTCCAATCTGACGGTCAACCCTTTGTGCGGCCTCCAACCCGTTGGCCCAATCGCGTTTTGCCAAATCGGTTTGCGGATAATAGGGGGGCAGTTTTACATGCTGAATATCGATGGGACGTTCGGCATCTCTTTCCCATTTCCGGTGGGTTCCGGGAAAGGTAAGCTGGGCAAAAAAGGGTTGTCCTTCGGCCCGCTCGCTCCAGTCTTCGCCCTGATAAACCGGTCGTTCCAATGTAAAGTTTAAATCGGTTTTCCGTGTGGCCATGAAACAGGTGAAATAACCGGCTTCTTCCAGTAAATGGGTAATGGGTTTTATTCCATACGGCAATGGTTTTTTATCTTCATTGGCGGTCCGATGCTGGTTGGCACCAATGTAATTTTGATGAAACCCGGTAACCATGGCCGAGCGTGAAGGTGAACATACCGGTGCCGTACAAAATGAATTGGTAAACCGGATTCCTTCTTCAGCAAATTTATCAATATTCGGTGTATAAACTCCCGGTTCGTTGTAGCACGAAAGCTGGTAGCCCCAGTCTTCCATCATTATCCACACAATGTTGGGTTTTTGTTCTGCCGGTTTTTTTTGAGTACAGGAAATATCTCCAAAACTCAACACAATTGCCATTAAAATCAAAGTTAGGTTTGTAATTTTCATGATTATAAGTTTTATTGCTTTCGCCCCTGCAGGGCTTTGTTGTTTT
>JAFGDX010000219.1 GCA_016931875.1 Prolixibacteraceae bacterium | reverse complement strand
GACAAAAAAAGCTGCCTCATCCGAAGCAGCCTCAATTCAACTAAATTTTAAGCTTTGTTTTTACCGAATTTTTTCGAGATATAAATTTCTTATTTCTGTAAGATAACCGCCATTGATTTTGTTGGAAAGAATCCGAACCACTTCGTACAGTTTTCCATCTTTATAAAAAGAGCCGCTGGCTGCATCATATTCGTGTCCGTCCCAGTTGTATTTAACATCCATCGAAACTTTTACAAAAGCCTCATAATGCAGGTATTTTGGAATTTCGATGTACCCGAAACCGGGCTCATTGGTATCCACATAAACTCCCTCTCCCAGTTTTTCAAGCATCATAAACTTAACAACTTTTACTTCCGCCTCCAACCTTCCTCTTAATTTTTTATTCATCAAAAACCTGATTCCCTGCTGCAAATAAGCTTCCTGTATTTTTTCCACCAAATCAAGATCCGGGAGATGCCTTACACGAATTACATTTAAAAATTCCGACCCGATTCTCATGTACCCTTTCCCGGCATCAAAATTCCACTGGTACTCATGTTCAATGTTTTGTGTAGCCCTGAGAACTTCTTCCAGCGGATATTGTTTCTCGAGCACCAGGTACAAATAAATGGGTTTTACATTCATCGGGGTTTCGTGGTAATACCCCGGATACGGATTTAACGAATCAAAAACCAGGCTGCCCGGAAGGATTTTTTCTTCAATGGCAACCACTGTATCGTATTTAGTGAGGTTTCCAAATACTTCCATTTTATTACTTTCCATAAATTTTAAATATTTAGTTAGCATGAAATAGCTGAGCAAAAATTTTCGTTATTCCGTAAAGAAAAAAGACGCAGCTTGTTTCATATTCATATCTTTGATTTTATTTTTCTATATAAACGAATGACAAATAAAGTAGTTCAATTAAAACACATAGGCAAAGTAACTTTTTCGCCCAACAAACGATCTAAAAATATAAAGATTAGCGTAAAACCCGATAAATCTGTTCTGGTTTCTTTCCCAAATTTTGTGTCGAATTACGAAGTAGCAACATTTGTTCAGAAAAATGTGGACTGGATTCGCCGGCAGCAGCATAAATTCGAAAGCAACAAAAACCGGATCAACGAAGGGAGTGAAATAAAAACAAAGTTACACACAGTTCTTTTTCTGAAGGCTGAAAAAAACAAAGTTGAACACAGAGGCGAAGTAATAAAAGTGTTTGTTTGTGATTTTAACAGCGAACAGGCGCAAATTTTTATCGAAAAAGTTGTAACCGAAATTTACCGTTACGAGGCCAAACGAATTCTTCCCAAGCGGCTGAGAGAACTTGCGCTGATTCACAATTTCAGCGTTTGTAAAATCACCATCAGAAACAACCGGCGAAACTGGGGAAGTTGTTCATCAAAAAACAACATCAGCCTGAATTTACAAATGATGAAACTGCCCGATGAACTGATTGATTATATTTTGCTGCACGAACTGGTGCATACCGAAATTAAAAACCACGGGCCAAAATTCTGGGAAAAATTAAACCAGATAACCGGGAACAAAGCCAGGGAAATGGCAAAACAGGTAAAACAATATTCAACCTATACCTTGTAGGAAGTTTCAAAAACAATTTTCAAAACCGCCAAAAGCGACATTGTTGGATTTTTGTTGTTTGCTATATTGGTTTTTGGAAATTGTATGAGATTTGAAGGTTGATATTTGTGCTTTCTTAAAGCAGATTAGATATTTTAGCAGCATAAAAGTATAGAATGGACTGGAACAAACTACTTTCAACAAAACGGCTGGGAATGGAAGACTGGGAATCTTCACAAAAACAGGAAGACCGGTCACAGTTTCAGCGCGATTACGACCGGATTATTTTTTCATCTCCCTTTCGGCGGATGCAAAACAAAACCCAGGTATTTCCGCTGCCTGAGCATATTTTTGTTCACAACCGGCTTACCCACAGTCTGGAAGTTGCCAGTGTTGGGCGCTCGCTTGGTAATTTATTGTCTGAAAATCTGAAATCCGAATATTTGGAAAACCCATTGATTGCCGAACTGGGAACCATTGTTTCAACTGCTTGTCTGGCCCACGATTTGGGAAATCCGCCATTTGGGCACTCGGGCGAAGCAGCTATTTCCAACTTTTTCACAAACGATGCCGGAGCCCAATTTGAAACCCGGCTCAGCACCGGAGAATGGAAAGATTTAACCCATTTCGACGGGAATGCCAATGCTTTCCGGATATTAACCCACCAGTTTAATGGGAAACGGCCGGGAGGTTTTGCGTTGACTTACTCAACTCTGGCAAGCATTGTAAAATATCCGTTTGAGTCGGTTTGGGCTACAAAACAAAAGTTTGGCTTTTTTCAGTCGGAAAAAGAAGATTATTTCAAAATTGCAAATGAGCTGGGAATGAATACCCTTCCCGGAAAAAACAGTCAATTTCAACGACATCCGCTGGTTTACCTGGTAGAAGCTGCCGATGATATTTGTTACCAGATCATGGATTTGGAAGATGCATTTAAACTCGGAATTCTGAGTTATGATACCACCAAAAACCTTTACCTCGATTTTTACGACCCGTATGAAGATAAAAAAACGTTAAGAAGCATTGAGAATACGCTTCAGAAGGTTACCGACAAAAATGAACAAATCAGTTATTTGCGCGCCGGCGTTATCGGGAAACTGATTCACGAATGCATGAATGTTTTTGTACAACACCAGGAACAAATTATGGCCGGCGAGTTGAAGGGAAGTTTAATCGGGTCGGTTCAAAAAAAACAGGCCGAGGCAATGGAAGTGGTCAAAAAAATATCGTTTTCGGAAATTTACAACCACCGTTCGGTTGTGGAAATTGAAATTGCAGGTTACAAAATTATCGGTACGCTGCTCGAAGAATTTATCAGTGCAGTAATTCAGCCTGAAAATTTGTACCGCAAAAAAATTCTCTCATTGCTTCCTGAACAATACAAAACGGAAAGCGGGCAGTTGTATCACAAAATTCAGTCGGTTGTCGATTTTATTTCAGGAATGACCGACATTTTTGCCCTCGATTTATACCGGAAAATTAAAGGAATAAGCTTACCCGAAGTGGTTTAAAAAAGTTGCAGTCTCCGTTTTCATTTTAAAAATAATCTGAGAACTGAGACTGCGACTGTAAACTCTGAATTATCCTTCCAAAAGGTTGTTCAGCAAACCGCCACGTGCTTCTTTCCGCGTATTGGGCCCGCCCGTTGAAAGTTGCGCAATTAATTTCCGGATTGGCATACTTTGCAGCCAAACTTTTCCGGTTCCGCGTAAGGTTGCCAGAAAAATCCCTTCTCCGCCAAAAAGCATGGAACGCAAGCCTCCCGCCTGTTCGATGCTGTAATCAACAGTTGGTTCAAACCCCACGATACACCCGGTGTCAACCCGCAGCGATTCGTTATTCAACTGGCGTTCAATTACAGTTCCGCCGGCATGAACAAAAGCATTTCCATCGCCCTGCAGGGTTTGCAGAATAAACCCTTCTCCTCCAAAAAAGCCCGCTCCCAGCCGGCGGTTAAATGTTATCGAAATTTTTGTTCCCATTGCTGCACACAAAAAGGCATCGCGCTGCACAATTACCCGGCCTCCCATTTGTGAAAGATTCATCGGAATAATTGTTCCGGGATAAGGGGCGGAAAAAGCCACCCGTTTTTTCCCCCAGCCCTGATTGGTAAAATGGGTAAGAAACAACGATTCACCGGTAATCAGCCGCGAACCCGCCGACAAAAGTTTGTCGAAAAACCCGGCATTGGGATTTGAGCCGTCCCCCATCCGGGCCGTAAACTGAATTCCGTCTTCCATATAAAGCATGGCACCCGCCTCTGCAATTACGGTTTCCCCGGGGTCGAGCTCCACTTCAACCATTTGTACATCATGTCCCTTAATTTCAAAGTCAATTTCGTGTGATTGCATAATTGTTGTTTTAAAAATTTTCAAATCGATTAAAGATAATCATTTTGATATTTTGGATTATTTATATTTAATGCGGATTTTTTCCGACCTTTGTATAAATCAGACAAGCAGAATGAGAAATAATTACAACAGAAAAAAAGATTCCGGGAAAACAAATTTCAGAAGCAACCGCGGAAAAAAAACAACAGCAAGTACAGAAGAAAAGACCGGAAAATTTGCACCGGGCCGGAATAAAGGTTCAAAAAAATACAGTGCAAAACCGTTTCCACGTAAAAACACGGCAAAAGACAAGCCTTACACAGAAGAAATAAGGCTTAACCGTTATATTGCCAATGCCGGGGTTTGTTCACGGCGCGAAGCCGACACCTATATTTCGGCCGGGATGGTTACCATAAACGGCAAAACAGTATCCGAACTGGGAACAAAAGTAAAACCCGGCGACGAGGTTCGCTTTGACGGGCGAAAACTAAGCACCGAGAAAAAAGTGTACCTGCTGCTGAACAAACCAAAGGATTTTGTGACTACCACCGACGACCCGCACGCCGATAAAACCGTAATGGATTTGATAAAAAATGCCTGTGAAGAAAGAATTTACCCGGTAGGCCGTCTTGACAGAAACACTACCGGTGTGTTGTTGTTTACCAACGACGGCGACCTGTCGAAAAAACTAACACACCCCAGCCATAACATGAAAAAAATATACCAGGTAACATTAAACAAGGCGCTTACAAAAGAACATTTACTGCAAATTGCCGACGGGCTGGAACTGGAAGACGGAAAAATTGCCGCCGATGCCATTAGTTTTATCAACCCCGAAAACCGCACCGAAATTGGCATTGAAATCCATTCGGGACGAAACCGGATTGTTCGAAGAATTTTTGAACATTTAGGGTACCGGGTAAAAAAACTCGACCGTGTGTTGTTTGCCGGACTCACCAAAAAGAGCCTCCCCCGCGGTAAATGGCGTTTCCTTTCTGAAAAGGAAATACATTTTCTGAAAATGAATTAAAAGTTGAATAGCCAAAATACAAAGACCAAATCACAAAATAGTTTCAGTTTTTTTTAATTGAAAAGTGCCAAAATCAGAGACATAAAATTGTAATATTTTCAAGCATCTGTTACTAATAATTCAGTTTTGGAAAAGGAGTTTTTACAGATAATTCAAAAAAATCAGGGCATCATTCATAAGGTGTGTAATATTTATTGCGACCAGGAAGAGGACAGAAATGACCTTTTTCAGGAGATTGTTGCCCAGCTCTGGAAATCTTTTCCTTCTTTCAGGAACGACTCGAAATTTTCAACATGGATGTACAGGGTGGCTTTAAATACTGCAATTACCTCGTTCAAAAAAGATAAACGACGACCCGATCAGAGCAGTTTATCGTACGACAATTTTCAGATTGCCGACGAAAAATACGATACTGAAACCGAGGAAAACATCAAACAGCTGCACCACGCAGTAACCCGGTTAACCGGGGTCGAGAAATCGATTGTATTGCTCTATCTCGAAAACAAAAAATACGAGGAAATTGCTGAGATTACCGGAATCACACAAAACTATGTACGGGTGAAAATGAACCGGATAAAGAAAAAACTAAAAAAACTCATGGTAACAGAAGGGTAACGTGATATGGATTTAAAAGATCTGAAAAAAACATGGGATAAACTGGCTTCGGGAAAAGAACTCGACGAAAGTGAAATCAGGGAAATGCTTGGAAAGCGGACAAAAAACCACATCGAACGAATCGACCGGAACATCCGCCTTGGTTTTGTCGTGCTTTCATTGCTTATCCTGGTTTTTATCCTTGATGATTTTTTGTTCTCCCCGCTTTTAATGGCAGGAATCAGTGAAAACCTGAGCGTCCCCAACTGGCTTCTGTTTCTTGGTGTTTTTAGCGACGCGCTCATCTTGTTCACATTTATCTACTTTGTTATCAAATATTTCCGGGTAAAACGAAGCTGCGATATTTCATGCAATCTGAAAGAAACGCTGGTAAAAATTATCAACACGCTGAAAATTTACCAGCGAATGTTTTACCTGGCGCTGATATTTATTTCCATTACCATGATTACCGGTTTTATCTCGGGGATGTACCAGGGAACACTTGCCGATTTGGAAAGCCAGGGGATTGCATTTTCCGAAATTTCCATCCGCCAGCTGCTGGTGGTTATTGTAATCGGGTTGCTGTTTCTTTTGATTACCGTGGGCGGAATTTTTATTTTTTTGCGATGGGGATTCCGCAGGTTGTACGGGAACTACATTGCCAAACTAAAACTCACTTTAAAAGAACTCGAAGAAATTAACGAATAAGTTTATCGTTTCTGTTCCATTTTTAAATCGCTGTTGTATTTTTGTGTACTCAAAATCACACCAAATGACATTAATAAAATCGATTTCAGGAATCCGTGGCACCATTGGCGGAAAACCGGGCGAAGGCCTCAGCCCGCTCGACGTTGTAAAATTTACGGCTGCGTATGCCGAATGGGCAAAATTTGCCTCGAACAAAAAAAAGATAAAAATTGTAGTTGGCCGCGATGCCCGTATTTCGGGCCAGATGGTGAGCTCGCTGGTTGTGGCAACCTTAAACGGAATGGGCTGCGATGTAGTAAACATTGGCCTGGCAACCACGCCAACCACCGAAATTGCAGTTCCTGAAGAAAACGCCGACGGAGGTATTATTTTAACAGCCAGTCATAACCCCAAACAGTGGAATGCCCTTAAGTTATTGAACTCAAAAGGTGAATTCCTGAATGCGGAAGAAGGCGCAACCATCCTTGAAAT
>JAFGDX010000218.1 GCA_016931875.1 Prolixibacteraceae bacterium | reverse complement strand
TCCTGCCATGGCTCCCAGGCTTGTTATTGCCATCCCGCCCGCTGCGGTGTTTTTAATAAAATTTCTTCTTTTCATGGTTCACTTGGTTTAATAATTTATAACAGTAGTAAAGGTAAAAATAGTGAAATGTCTTCGATTTTTATCCTAAATCGCTCATCTTCCTGAAATCATAAAACGTTTTTGTTGTTTAATATGGTTGTTGTCCGGAGTTTTCCCGGGGCTCTGAATAAAAAAAAGGCTGAATCAAAACCGATCAGCCTTTTCCTGTTGATGTTAAAAATGTTTTATACTTCAAACGAATCCACCTGCCGGTAGGCTTCAATCAGTGCAATTTCACCTTCTTTTCCTCTTTTGCTTTTTCCATGTTCGCAGCAAAGTGTTCCCTGGTAACCTTTATCGTAAATATGTTTGAATATATTTTTATAATTGATTTCGCCGGTGGTCGGTTCATTTCTTCCGGGGGTGTCGCCAATATGAAAGGCGCCAATATAATCCCAGCACAAATCCATATTCATTATCAGGTTTCCTTCGGTTATTTGCTGATGGTAAAAGTCGTCAACAATTTTACAACTCGGGTGATTTACTGCCACGCAAATCATTTTCGCCTGGGGCATTTTTGTTAAAAACAATCCGGGGTGGTTCACCTGGTGGTTTAACGGTTCCATAACCAGTTCCAGACCGGTTTTCCCTGCAATATCGCAACAAACGCGCATATTTTCAATTACATTGATGGTTTGGTAATCCCAGTCCATCCGTTCGTCATACAAACCCGGGGTAATCAAACCGGTTTTGGCTCCCGTTCTTTTTTGCACTTCCAGTGCTTCGGTGGTTTTTGCCTTTAGTAATTCTTTTACTTCGGAATCGCTGGTAACCATGTATTTTTTGCCATGATCGGCATAAACAATAAACGGCCCCAAATCCATCCCCAGCCGTGCCAGTTCGTTGCCAATTTTTTCCTGCATTTCTGGTGTCCGCCCCATCAGCCCGTTGTCGAAAACGGCTGTAAAACCTTGGTCTGCAATAAACTTAATATTGTCGATCGGGTCGGTGCCTGCGCTTTCGCGAAAAGTTCCCAGCCCTGGCGCATATTTTAATTTAAATTTGGCAGCATTGGATGAAACTGTTTCGGAAGCAGAAGCTCCTGACATTGCGGCCAAACCTGTAAGTGCCATTCCGCTAGCAGCGGCATTTTTAATAAAATTTCTTCTCTTCATGGTTTATTGGTTTATTTTAAATATTCATTATTGAAAGCAAAAATAATGAAATGATGTTTAAAACCTTGCCCGGCATTCATAATCTTTAAACAACCTTCAACAAAAGTTACAAAGGCCAAAAATATGCTTGAAGGTTTGTTTCAGCGCCTGGCCGTGGTTTTCTAAATTTTGTTAAATGTGCAGTTCTTTTTTGCTAAACCTTCTTTTCAACTTTGTTTCCTTCTGAAGAGTTGTTAATTTTATCAGCAAATTTCTAAATCAACATAAACATTATATTATGAATAGAAAACTTCGAATGGGAATGGTTGGTGGAGGAACCGATGCTTTTATTGGTGCAATTCATCGTTTGGCTGCGTTAATGGATAATCAGATTGAACTGGTTTGCGGATGTTTTAGCGTAAATCCTGAAATTTCAAAATCATCAGGGAAATTATATTATTTGCCCGAAAACCGGGTATATGAAACCTATCAGGAAATGTTTGAAAAAGAAGCTCAGCTTCCTGAAGGAGAGCGAATGGATTTTGTTTCGATTGTTACCCCAAATTTTGTGCATTTTGCACCCGCAATGATGGCGCTTGAAAATGGATTTAACGTGGTGTTGGACAAACCCATCACGTTTACGCTCGACGAAGCGTTGCAGTTAAAAGCAAAAGTTGAGGAAACCGGATTAACACTCGCGCTTACCCATACCTACTCCGGGTATCCGGCAGTGAAACACGCACGGCAAATGGTTGCCGGCGGCGAATTGGGGAAAATCAGAAAAGTTTTTGTGGAATATCCGCAAGGGTGGTTGTCGGCAAAGGTTGAGGACCAGGGAAATGCACAGGCTTCGTGGCGTACCGATCCCAAGCGCTCGGGAAAAGCCGGATGTATGGGCGATATTGGAACACATGCCCATCAGCTGGCAGAATATGTTACAGGGTTGAAGGTAACTGAACTTTGTGCAGAACTGAATGTGTTTGTTCCCAACCGTTTGCTCGATGATGATGGCGCCGCATTGCTGCGTTTTGAAAATGGGGCCAAAGGAGTTTTAATGGCAACGCAAATTGCTGCAGGCGAAGAAAATGCAATTAAAATCCGAGTTTATGGCGATAAAGGCGGTCTCGAATGGTTGCAACACGAACCCAATACCTTGATTGTAAAATGGCTTGGTAAACCCACTCAGATTTTACGGGTGGGAACAAGCATGAACAGTGCTGCAGCAACACATAACACCAGGACTCCGGGAGGACATCCTGAAGGTTATCTGGAAGCATTTGCCAATATCTACCGCAATTTTGCATGGACAGTTATGGCAAAAATGGATGGGAAGGAACCGACTCCTGAAATGCTCGATTTCCCGAATGTTGAAGACGGAATACGCGGGATGCAGTTTATCGATACGGTTGTAAAAGCCGGTTACAATGATGAAATCAAATGGGTTAAATTTGGAGAGTAGAAACCTGTAGGAATTACTGAGCAGGTGACTTATAGTCACCTGCTCAGTAAAAACAACTTAAAACGTTCACTAAAACTTTAAACAAAAATAGCATGGCTAGACCAGTAACACTTTTTACCGGACAATGGGCCGATTTACCTATTGAAACCGTTTGCCAAAAAGCGAAAGAATTTGGTTATGACGGACTTGAACTTTGTTGTTGGGGAGACCACATGGAAGTGGACAAAGCAGATCAGGCCTACTGCGACGAAAGAAAAGCACTCCTTGAGAAATACAATCTGAAATTGTTTGCCATATCAACGCACCTCGACGGTCAATGTGTTTGCGATCCCATCGATCAGCGGCACAAAAGTATTGCCAGCCCGCAGGTTTGGGGCGATGGAGATCCCGAGGGGGTTCGCCGGCGTGCGGCAGCCGAAATGATAAAAACGGCCAAAGTTGCCAAAATGCTCGGGCTTGATACGGTGAACGGATTTACCGGAAGCCCTGTTTGGCATCTTTTGTACTCCTTCCCTCCGGTTCCTTCTGAAATGATTGACAACGGCTACAAAGAATTTGCCCGGCGCTGGATTCCCATTTTGGATGAATACCGGAAGCTGGGGGTGAAATTTGCACTGGAAGTACATCCAACTGAAATCGCTTTTGATATTCATACCGCACACCGCACGCTAAAAGCTCTGGACCATCACCCCGCATTTGGGTTTAACTACGACCCCAGTCATTTTGGGTACCAGCATGTTGATTATGTGCGATTTATCTATGAGTTTTCCAACCGGATTTTTCATGTGCACATGAAAGATGCCTACTGGAGCGATGTACCCATGGGAGTGGGTGTTTTTGGCGGGCATATGGAATTTGGTGACAACCGCAGATACTGGAATTTCAGAAGCCTGGGAAGAGGAAAAGTAAATTTTGAAAATATTATCAGGGCATTAAATGATATCGGATACAACGGGCCGCTTTCGGTGGAGTGGGAAGACAGCGGAATGAACCGTGAAGCCGGAGCAACCGAGGCCTGTGCATTTGTAAAAAAAGTCGACTTTACGCCATCAGATGTTGCCTTTGATGATGCGATGCAAAAGGATAAATAGCAATCAATTTCAATTTTTGAAACTAACCAATATATTTTAAAATGACAAACAGAAGAACTTTTATCAGGAACTCTGCAATGGCAACTGCTGCTGTAGGTTTAACGGCAACAATGCCAATGGCAATGGACTCGTGCGTGGGTGCCAATGAAAAACTGGTTTGCGGGCTGATCGGTGCCAATGGCATGGGATTTAGTGACCTGCAGGCATTTCTGAAACAAAAAAATACAGAATGTGCTGCCATTTGCGACGTTGACGAAAACGTGCTGAACAAACGTTTGGCCGATACCGAAAAAATTCAGGGTGTTAAACCCAAAGGATTTACCGATTACAGAAAATTACTGGAGGAACCTGGCATTGATGTGATTATTATCGGTACTCCCGATCACTGGCACTGTTTACCCATGGTTGAAGCTTGCCAGGCAGGAAAGGATGTGTATTGTGAAAAACCGCTCGGAAACAGCATTGAAGAAATTAATGTGATGGAACGCGCGGCAAAAAAATACAATACCGTTGTTCAGGTGGGTATGTGGCAACGCAGCGATCCGCACTGGCGTGATGCTGTTGAGTATGTGAAATCGGGCAAACTGGGCAAAATCCGGACGGTTCGTACCTGGGCTTACCAGGGATGGATGGGAAATATTCCGGTACAGCCCGACAGCGATCCTCCGGCAGGAGTGGATTATGATTTCTGGCTCGGACCGGCTCTGAAAAAACCTTTCAATCCCAACCGTTTTCATTTTAATTTCAGGTGGTATTATGATTATGCCGGTGGATTAATGACCGACTGGGGCGTTCATATCATCGATTACGGTTTGTTTGGAATGGGGGATCCTTCGCCAAAATCAATAATGGCAATGGGTGGAAAATTTGCCTATCCGGATGATGCAGCTGAAACCCCCGATACGTTGCAGGCATTGTACGAATTCGACGGGCATACCATGTTGTGGGACCATGGCGTAGGTATTAACGGTGGATATTTTGGCCGCGATCATGGGGTTGCTTATGTGGGAAACAATGGCACCCTGGTTGTCGACCGCGGGGGCTGGGAAGTTATTCCTGAAAGAAAACAAAACAAGGACCTAATCGAGCGTGTGGATTTAATTAAGGGGACCGGCAAAGGGCTTGAATTGCACATGGCCAATTTTATTGAAGGCGTAAAAACCCGTAACCAGGAATTAAATGCAAACATTCGTGTTGCTGCAAACACCGCCCGGGTGGCACATTTGGGAAATATTGCGCAACGCACCGGAAAACGTTTGTACTGGGATAATGAAAACAGCACATTTATTGGCGACGATGAGGCAAATACTTATCTGGTGCCAACTTACCGCGCTCCGTGGGAGTTGCCTAAAGTTTAAATATTTTCTCGCAACAATAAGAAAAAGCAGGCTCATCCGGGCCTGTTTTTTTCTTCTGTTTTTACAGCTTTACAGTGAACGAAATAACCAGAATTTTATATTTCTATGAAATAAACAACAAACATGGCAAAATCACGGCTTTTTTATATCGACAATCTTCGTATTTTTCTGATTAGTCTGGTTGTACTGCATCATTTTAATATAACCTATGGTGGCCCCGGCAGCTGGTACTATAACGAGTCGGAAGCCGGATTCCCTGAAATACTTCCACAGGCAATGTTTAACATCACCAACCAGGCATTTTTTATGGGAATGTTTTTCTTTATTTCCGCATTTTTCACAGCCGCTTCCTTAAGTAAAAAATCAACCGGAAAATTTCTTGGCGACCGGTTGGTAAGATTGGGTATTCCCCTGGTTGTTTTTTATTTTATTTTAAATCCGCTGACCATTTTTATTGTGAATAAATTCATCTTTAAAAATGATGTAACGTATTCCGGGCTTTTAATAAATACAGAGGCCTGGGGTTTTGGCCCCATGTGGTTTGTCGAGGCCCTGCTGATTTTTACAGTCATATATCTTTTTATCAGAAAATTCATTTTGAAAGTCAAACTCAAATTTCCCCGCACTTTATTCGTGTTTGTGTCTGCCTTAGTAATCGGGGTAATTCAGTTTTTTATACGTATATGGATTCCGGTAGGGTGGAGCCAGCCTTTTACCAATTTTCAGTTTCCTTTTTTTATCCAATATATTTTTTTGTTTGCATTTGGCATCATTGCATTTCAAAACAACTGGCTTAACGAAATTTCTTTTAAAACCGGAAAACGGTATTTTATTTTTGCCCAGGTAATGATTTTGATAGTTCTCCCCTTACTACTCTATTTTGGAGGAAGGGACAAGGGGATTGAAAATTTTATGGGAGGTGTTACCTGGCAAAGTTTTTCGTGGGCGGTTTGGGAACAACTTGTCGGATTTTCGTTAATTACCGGACTTTTAGGAATATTCAAAAAATATTTTGACCGGCAGGGCAATTTGGCCCGCAATCTTTCGGCTGGTGCTTACGGGGTTTTTATCCTGCATCCTCCTGTAATTGTGGCGGTAAGCGCTGTTTTTGTTTCCTGGCAAATTCCGCAGTTGCTGAAGTTTATGGTTTTGGCTCCACTGGCCCTGATGTTTTGTTTTTTGTTGGCCGGATTAATGCGGAAAATTCCAATGGTACGCGAAATTCTTTAGCAACAAAAGCGGAGAGTGAGGGATTCGAACCCCCGGACCCGCAAAGCAGGTCAACAGATTTCGAGTCTGCCCCGATCGACCACTCCGGCAACTCTCCGTAAAGAAACCGAAAGTTATAAAAAATCTTTTTTTCTGTGCCGGCTCTTTTCAAATTCATAGTTTAAATTTAATATATTTTGGCAAAGTCCTGATAAATAAAGTGTATTTCAGGCCGGTTTTGGAGTCGCTATTTTTTT
>JAFGDX010000217.1 GCA_016931875.1 Prolixibacteraceae bacterium | reverse complement strand
ATTCCGTAGCGGGTTGGTGTACAAACGGCCGAGTTGCTGTGTGCATCTGTAAACGTTAACCCGTTTTTTGCCAGTGCATCCATTGCCGGAGTTGATATTTTTGAGTCGCGATTGTAACATCCCAAATCTCCTATTCCCATATCATCGGCAAGCAGGTAAACAATATTGGGGAGATTGGGCTGAGTATTTTTTTTGTCATTGCAGCCTAAGAGTAATACTACCAGGAGGGTGTATAGTAACATTTTCATTCTGTCGTACTTCATTACACAAAATAGTTATCGTTTGCGGCTGTCGTTCATGTATCAATTTGTTTGCGGAAAATTAATAACCTCTGATTTCTTTCAGTTTTGATTTCAGTTCTTCAACCTTTTTCTGTTCAGAAAAATAAAGGTTTTCCTCTTCACCAGGATCGCTTTTTAAGTTGTATAACTGGTCCTTCGGATCGTCTGGTTGAGGTTCCGGATTAACCGGTGTTGAGAATCCGCCGGAACCAAGTCCTTCAATCAGTTTCCAGTCGCCAACGCGAATGGCAAATTTCCCGTTTCCGGAATGATGAATAACCGGTGCCCGCTGAATTGATTCCTGCTGTCCGGTTAGTATGGGTAATAGCGAAAAACTGTCCCTGGGTTTTTCATTCTCAGAAGCTCGCAGCAAGTCACGAACAGTATCAAAAAAATCAGTTAATGAAGTGGTTTGTGCGGAAACTGCTCCCGCTTTAATTTTGCCCGGCCATTTTACGATGAACGGAATATGGTGTCCGCCTTCCCAGGCATCACTTTTCATCCCTCTGAACGTAAAATTGGAGCGATGCTGATAACGTTCTATAAACGCTGGCCGCCAGTAAGCGCCATTGTCGCTGGTAAAAATCACAAGGGTATTTTTTTCCATACCATTGTTTTTTAATGTTTCGATAATTTGTTGCACCTGTTTGTCAACCTCCTGTACAAAATCACCGTATTCACCCACTGCAGAGGTTCCTTTAAACTCATTGGTTGGCACCCAGGGAGTATGTGGTGCATTCATTGGGAAATAGAGGAAGAACGGTTTTTCAGAACCTTTTTGTTTTTTGATAAATTCAACAGCTTTATTTGTAAATGTCGGTAGCACATCTTCAAAACTAAATGAAGGAGCCATTCGCCCGGGACGCCAGAAAGCCCCGGTGGCATATATTTCTGCGTAGAGTGCACTCCCCGGGGTAGAATCGGTGGGTGCTTCAACAGCCATATTATTTTCGAGATACATGTAAGGCTCAAAATCGAGCGATGCAGGCAATATATATGAATAATCAAAACCGGCACCCAAAGGTCCTCCTTTGGCAGGTTCGCTAAAAACAATCTGTTTCCAGTCGTTAAACTGTCGCAGTTCCGGGGTAAAATCAATCCCCGGTGTTGCCTCGTGGTAAGTACCGTCTTTCAGTTTAAAATCAATTCCCAGATGCCATTTTCCGATGCATGCTGTGGTGTAGCCGTTGGTTCTCAGGAATTGGGCTACGGTTGGCGTGGTTTCCTCAATCAAAGTGGGGCTGTATCCCAGAAGCACACCGCTCTTCATCCTGCTGCGCCAGGCATACTGCCCGGTAAGTATTCCGTAGCGGGTTGGTGTGCAAACTGATGAATTGGAATGAGCATCACTAAAAAACATTCCCTCCGAAGCCAGTTTATCGATGTTTGGCGTTTTGATTTTTGAATCCGGATTTAATGCGGAAATATCACCATATCCCAGATCATCTGCCAATATATAAACGATATTGGGGTTTTGCATTTCACTTTTCGAACTTGTTTTGCAGGAGCTTAAAAGTGCAATTAACAAGACTATTCCAACAACCGGGTAGTACGTTTTTTTCATTTTACAGCTGGTTTACGTTTTGTTGTGTTGATTGATGGCGCTACAACGGGCGGGCAACCATAATTCCTGTGGCAGCTTTGCTGTTGAGCAGATAATCTTCGAGTGTATTTTCTGAAAGCACTACTTTTTCGGCAGCCGAGGAAGCATGAAGAATATGAATTCTGCCTTCTTTTCGCACCAAAAGAACCACATGCGAAATATCCAGTCCGCCAATATTCGTGGTAATTCCGGCAATATCTCCATCCTGCAGTTGGTCTTCCACTTCGGCAATTTTTTCTTCGGGAATATAATACATTGTTCGCGAAGAGATTTCTTTTTCCTTTTTAGCCAGTTGGTTAATAAATTCCGGCTTGTTTTTTAGTTGTTTGTAACTGTCGGGGTGGGTACTCATAAAATCTACGTTTAAGGGATAAGTGGTTTGGGCAATGTCTTTTGAAACATCTTTTATCAGTCCTTTTTTTGCGTTGGTGTAAATCCAGTCGCTAAAATAATGAATACGCGACAAATACCCGTCAACTTTGCCGTTTTGATACCTGATTTTTTGCAATTCATCGGCAAATTTTTCAAACCCCGGATTTTTACTTTTTATGGTTCGTGCAATGGCCAGACAGTTTTCGGCGAAAGTGGTGCAATCCATTTCGCGCAGATTTACAACCAGTTGTTCCGGCTCCAGTTCCAGTGTATTGGCCACGTATGGCGTTTCTTTAAAAAATGTACCTGTTTTTATCATTAAAACCGGAAGCGGTGTTTCTTTTTCTGCTGCAAAAATTTCCAGTACTTCTTCCAGAATTTGGTGATCTTTTTCCTGTGCAACTATTTTTACCGGTTCATCCGTCTTGTTCTCTTTTGCTGAATTACATCCGAAAAAGAATGGGAACATCACTATCAATAGTATTTTTCTTTTCATTTTTTTTGTTTGAATCTTTTCAAATGTACAAAAGAAATCTGTTCATAAAAAAGATGCCACCTCAAATTGAGATGGCAACTGTTTTTGTTGTTCAATATCAGTGCTGATGAAACGCGTCTGAAATAAACGAAAGAACCACCGGAAGCGATTCCCGCCAGTAGGTCCAGTTGTGGGCTCCGTTGCGGATTCTGAATTCGTGCTGAATTTCTTTTTTGCGCATTTCAATATGAACGAGCGCATTGCCTTCGTAGAGAAAATCATCATCTCCGCAATCGATAAACCAGCGGACGGCATTTTTTTGTTCATCGGGCATGTTTTGAATCATGTTGAGCACACTGTATTTTTTAAACCAGTTGTTAATTTGCGCATCAGTGGCTCCTTCCAT
>JAFGDX010000216.1 GCA_016931875.1 Prolixibacteraceae bacterium | reverse complement strand
GCGAAAAAATTCTGGATTACCGGTGCCGATGTGGTAAAAACCGGTAAAACCTATGAGCTGGCGCTGTCGCAAACGCATCATTCCATGGAAGGCCGCCCGATAGTCAGGGAAACTACTTTTGAAGAATGGAAAATTGACCCGGCTTCGGGAAACGAAAAACACAAGGAAGCGGAAGAACATCATGTTTCTCTTTATCCTGAAAAGGAATTTACAGGTCATCACTGGGGAATGGCAGTTGATTTGAGTTCTTGCATCGGGTGTGGCAACTGTGCCATTTCCTGCCAGGCCGAAAACAACATCCAGGTTATTGGGAAAGAGCAGGTTCGCAATCGCCGGATTATGCACTGGATTCGGGTGGATCGGTATTTTTCAAACGATGCCGAAAATCCGGAAGTGTACCATCAGCCCGTAATGTGTCAGCATTGCGACAATGCACCGTGTGAAAATGTTTGCCCGGTTTCCGCCACTCCGCACAGCGAGGAAGGTTTAAACCAGATGGCCTACAACCGTTGTGTAGGAACAAAATACTGTGTAAACAACTGTCCGTACAGAGTTCGTCGCTTCAACTGGTTTCAGTATGTAAACAACGATGAATTTGACTACGCTTCAAACAGCGAACTGGGAAGAATGGTACTCAACCCCGATGTTACGGTACGTTCGCGCGGTGTGGTTGAAAAATGCTCGTTCTGCGTTCAGCGTATTCAGGAGAAAAAAGCACAGGCAAAAGTTGATGGCAGATCGATTGAAGACGGTGAAATTCAGCCCGCATGTGTTCAGTCGTGTCCGGGGAATGCGCTTGTTTTTGGCGATTTGAACAATCCTGAAAGTAAAATTTCAAAAATGTTTAAAAACGAAAGAAATTATCATTTGCTGGAAGAGCTTCACACGCTTCCTTCGGTAGGATATTTAACAAAAGTTAGAAACAAAAAAGCTTAAATAAAAGCCTATGTATAAAACAGAGGTACGCGGTAAATTAATCAATGGCGATAAAAGTTTTGCCAGCATTTCGCGTGAGATTACAGCACCCATTAACGATAAAACGCCCCTTTGGTGGTATTTTGCGTTTTTAATTAGTTTGGGAATGTTTGGGTTTGGTTTGTATGCCAAATACATAACCGTTACCAAAGGGATTGGAACCTGGGGAGTAAACAACACCATCGCCTGGGGATGGGCCATCATTAATTTTGTTTGGTGGATTGGAATTGGTCATGCCGGAACCGCCTTCTCCATTTTTCTTTTGATTTTGCGGCAGAAATGGCGAACGGCCATCAACCGCGCAGCAGAAGCAATGACGGTGGTGGCGGTATTTTGTGCCAGCCTTTTTCCCTTGTTGCACATGGGGCGTCCGTGGTTGTTTTTTTATATTTTTCCGTATCCGAATACACGCGGCCCGCTGTGGGTGAATTTTAATTCGCCGCTTTTCTGGGACTTTGTGGCCATTTCGGCTTATCTGCTTATATCCGCCAGCTTCTGGTATTTTGGAATGGTTCCTGATTTTGCTACCATTCGCGATACAACCAAATCAAAAATAAAAAAAGCAGTTTACGGATTTTTCTCTTTTGGCTGGACCGGTTCAAGCAAGGAATGGTTGCGTTTTGAAGGACTGAGCTTTGTTTTGGGAGGAATTGCAGCCGTTCTGGTAGTTTCCGTACACTCCATTGTTTCTACCGATTTTGCTGTTTCGGTAGAACCGGGCTGGCATACCACCATTTTCCCGCCTTATTTTGTGGTTGGCGCCATTTTTTCTGGTTTTGCCATGGTGCTGACTCTGGTGGTTTTAATGCGGGTTTTGTATAAGTTGAACGATTTTGTTACCGATTCGCATATCGATGCGGTATGCCGGATTTTGATATTTATCTCGCTGATTATGGGAACCGCCTACATGACCGAAATTTTTATGGCCTGGTATTCCGGCTCTGAATACGAGATGTATACTTTTTTCAGAAACCGGATTTTCGGCCAATATGCATTTCAGTTCTGGGCAATGTTTATTTCCAATGCCATTATTCCGCAACTGTTCTGGTTTAAAGCCGTGCGTAAAAAAATGTGGATGGTTTTTATTATATCCATCATTATCAACATTGGAATGTGGTACGAAAGGTTCAATATTGTGATTACTTCGTTAAGCCGCGATTATTTGCCGGCCAACTGGGCTACCTATTCGCCTACCTGGGTTGAAGTAGGTTTTTTTGTGGGAACACTGGGGATGTTTATTGCCGGAGTTCTTTTGTTTTTCCGCTTTATCCCGATTATTGCTATTTCTGAAATTAAAAGTGTGGCCAAATTTAACAAGCCGCGCAGAGATCATTTAAAACATGCCGGACATGAGTAAAAAGTATATTTTAGGCGTTTTTAACGATGAGGACAGTCTGGTGGAAGCTTTTGAAAAAGTGAAAGCAAAAGGCATCCTCCCCGTCGAAGTGTATACTCCTTATCCTGTTCACGAAATTCTGGAAGGAATGGGAAAGAAAACCCGCATTACACATGCAGCGTTTTTCTACGGCCTTTTTGCAGCTATTGGTATTCTGGGATTTTTGTACTATGCTGCCGTAATCGACTGGCCGTTGCATTACGGTGGAAAACCGTTTAATTCGTTTCCTTCATTTATTGTGGTAACCATTGTAGCCACCATTCTTGCAGTTACTCTGCTTACCCTGTTTACTTTTTCGGTAAGAGCAAAGATATTTCCCGGGAAAAAAGCGGAGATTTTTCACCACCGGGCTACCGACGATAAATTTGTTATGGTGATTGATAAAGATGGTTTGGGAGAATTTGCGGGTGAAGTGGATTCAATAATTAAAGAGCACGGAGAAATCGAATAACTTTTGATTATGGATAAAACAAAATATATCGGATTATTCAGTTTAATCGTCATTTTACTGACATCGTGTGATTATAATCGCAGAACCACCGGATGGGAATATGGCCGCGACATGGCACACTCGGCTGCGTACGAAAGCTACACACCCAATGCCAACTTTGCCGATGGGAAAACCATGCAGCCACCCGTAGCAGGTACTATTCCGCGCGGAATGGTTCCCTATGCTTTTGAAAAAACAGATGAAGACCGGGTTTTGGCCGCACAAACGCTGGTGAATGAGTTGGAACCCACACCGGAAAATCTGGAACGCGGGAAACGAATGTATGGAATTTACTGCATGCAATGCCATGGTGATAACGGTGATGGGCAGGGTTCGTTGTTTGTCAGTAAAAAATACCCCTATCCTCCCGCCAGCCTGTTAAGTGAAAAAATGAGGGCCAACCCCGAAGCCGATATTTATCACGTAATAACCGTTGGTTTTGGTGTTATGGGGGAACACGGCTCGATGATACCACCCGAAGATCGATGGAAGATTGCCATGTATATCAAAAACGAATTACAGTAGAAATCATACCGAAAGATGCAAAAATAACCGGTTATGGAGAACAAATTAGTCGTATCAAATAAATTTAAAATGCTCACTTATGTGTTAATCGGCATTGGTGTGCTTTCCTTTGTCCTGGGTTTTATGTTTGATGTCAAACGTACCTGGGCAAATTATCTGTTAACCAATTACTACTTTTTGTCGCTGGCCATTGGGGCTGCATTTTTTGGCGCCATTCAGTACATTACCAACGCAGGATGGTCGGCAGCATTCAAGCGTATTCCCGAGGCAATGGCGGCTTACATTCCTTTTGCTGCGGTATTTTTTCTGATTCTGTTTTTTGGAATGCATTCTCTTTTTGAATGGACGCATGATGAGGTGGTTCAGCACGATCGCCTTCTTCAACATAAATCACCTTACCTCAATATTCCGTTCTTTTTTGCCCGTGTGGTTGTTTTCTTTGGCGCCTGGATTCTGCTTTCAAAATATTTAAGACGCATTTCACTAAAAGAAGATGAGGTTGGCGGAATGGACTATTTTTACAAATCGGAGTTGTATTCCAAAATTTTCATTTTTGTAATTGCTTTTTCGTTTTCCATATTCGCGGTCGATATGTTAATGTCGCTTTCACCACACTGGTTCAGCACATTGTTTGCCGGGAAAAGTTTTATTGCCGCTTTTTTACACAGTTCGTCCATTATTACACTGATTGTGATTATTCTGTCGCGCACCGGGCACTTCGATTTACTGAACAGAAGTCATCTTCACGATTTCACACGCTATATTTTTATGACCAGCATTATTTGGGGCTATTTTAATTTTGCCGAATTTATGCTGATTTGGTACGGGAATATTCCTGAAGAAACATCATGGTTTGTAACCCGCTGGTACGGAGCGTACAAAGTTTTGTTTTTTGCCAATATTTTAATCAACTGGTTTGTGCCGTTTATTGTTTTAATGCCCCGGAAAACATCGCGGAGCAAGCTGATAATCACCCCGGTAATTGTTTTGTTGATGATTGGGCAATACATTGAATTGTATTATATCATTTGGCCGGCAACCGTGCACGACGCCAAATTTGGACTGCTCGAAATCGGTACTTTTGC
>JAFGDX010000215.1 GCA_016931875.1 Prolixibacteraceae bacterium | reverse complement strand
TTTACAAAAAGTCCCTGGTTGGTTCCCAGGTACATTCTGTCGTTCAGGATTGCTACCGAATAAATGGCTCCTGTGCCGGGTATTTCTTTCGTTACAAATCCCGGATTTTGATTTCCTGAAACAAAACCAATTCCATTGTCGAGTGCAAGCCAGATGTTTCCCCATTCGTCGGTTTCAATTCCCAGCACTGTATTGTTGGGCAGGCCGTTTTCAGCATTTATTTTCATTAAACGGTTTCCTTCAGCATCAAAAACCACCATACCGTCAATCAGTGTTCCGGTAATGATTTTGTTGTCGTTGGTAACATACGCCCGGTTTAGTTCATTCTCAATAAAATAATCTGTCCATTGCAGGTTCCACCTACTGAGTTTTTCCCCGTTCCATAAATAAATTCCGTTTGCTGCAGTTCCAATTAAAAGTTGATTTTCTGTAAACGGGATGAGAAATTTGATTTGTTTGTTTGTTAATACATCATCTTGAATATAAGGGGTATAGGAGTCGTTTTTTAATTCGTAAATACCTGAATCTCGCACCGCAACAAGTACTTTATCATGAACTTTGCTCATTACATTCAGAGTGCCGGGTATTTCAATGGCTACTACGGAATCGTTTCGATAGGCAAGAATTTTTGAAAAAGAGTGAAAGTACACATAATTGTTTTGTACCACTATATTCCAGAATTCAATATTGTTGTAGAAATATTTTTTTGCTTTCGGGGTGAGTGAAGTGTATTTCAATTGCCCGTAAATATCGGTTTTCCAGAAACCCAGTTCCATGTAACCGCTGGTGTAAATAATTGAATCGGCTTGAGCATTAACTGCTCGCAGGATGGTTTCGTTTGGCAGATTATTCAGTTTCCAGTTGGTTCCGTCAAACTGCAACAGACCGGTATGATTGGCAAAATATACCTCTCCGTTTTGGGCATAACTTACACTCCAGTTTTGCCGTTCTGCATTGTAGTCAGATTGTCCGTATCCGGTAACGGCAATGTGTGTTTGTTCAGCATAAATAACCAAAGCCAAAGCAGAATAGAAAAACAGGAACGCTATTTTCAGTAATTTATTCATTGGCTTTTTTCAACGGTTGTCCCAAAGTTTTAAAACTTCTGCAAATATAGGTTAAATGTAATTTTTTGTATTGAAATACGCACACAAAACCTGAAAACCAAACTAAAGTATTATGTTAAAAGAATAAACATTGTTTTATAAATACATGTTATATAATAAGTTAATGTTTTAAAGATATTAGAAGTGAGGTAAAAGTGAGGCTGAAATTGCAGTTCACTTTGGGTAGAGAATCAGAAGTGTATTTAAAAAATGTTAACTGTAAATGCGCCGCCTTATTTTTACCTTCAAACTAATTCAAATTATAAAGTTATGCGAAAACCTTTTTTATTACTGATTCTCCTGTTTTCTGTATCCGCACTTTTTGCCCAGGAAAAAATAACTGTTTCCGGACAGGTAGTGGATGAAAGCGGAGTATCACTGCCGGGGGTGTCTATCCTGGAAAAAGGCACCACCAACGGAACAGTAACAGATATTGACGGTAACTATACATTATCAGCTTCAACCGAAGCTACGTTGGTGTTTAGTTATATCGGATTTCTTACACAGGAAATTGCAGTGAACGGCCAGTCAACCATCAATGTGAAACTGGAAGAAGATGTAGTTGGTCTGGAGGAAGTTGTGGTTGTTGGCTATGGTAAATTGCCTGTGAAAGACCTTACTTCTTCTATTACCACTGTAAAATCGGAAGATCTTGAAAAAACACCAAGCGGACAGGCCATGCAGGCATTGCAGGGCAAGGTGGCAGGTTTGCAGGTGGTAAGCCAGGGAGCACCCGGTGATGCGCCAACTATCCGTGTACGCGGAATTGGTTCTTACCCGGGAAGCAATAACGAAGCTCCGTTATATGTGGTTGACGGAATGTTTTTTGAAAACATCGACTTTCTGAACATGGCCGATATCACTTCTATATCGGTTTTGAAAGATGCTTCCGCCGCCGCAATTTATGGTGTGCGTGCTGCCAACGGTGTGGTACTGATAGAAACAAAATCGGGTGCCTTAAACAAAAAAGCCGAAATAGTTTATGATGGCTACTACGGAATGCAAATTGCACAAAATGTGCTGAAAATGGCCAATGCCGAGCAGTTTACAACCATGGCGCTTGAATCGGGTTCGGCTGCCGATGCAGAATACATTTTAAATGTGATGCAGCGATACGGGAGAAGCCGTGTAAATCCAAACGTTCCGGATGTAAATACCGACTGGTACAACGAAATTTTACGTCCTGCCGATATTCAGAACCACAGTTTGAGTGTATCGGGTGGTAGCACCGATGCTTCCTATTCAATTGGTACAAGTTATTTTGCCCAGGAAGGTATTCTGGATATGAAAAATGAATACGAACGTTTTAACCTCAGGGCAAAAATTGACTACAACGCCACCAACTGGTTAACCATTGGCGGAAATATGATTTTTAGCAATGCGCTGAAATACAACGCATCGGGCGGTGCATGGCACACAGCTTATTATGCTTTGCCCATTATGCCGGTGTACGACGAACTAAATACGGATGCCTGGCCAACCAACTATTCAAGTGCCGAGTTGCTGGGCTACCGTGGCGGGAAAAACCCGTTCCCCGAAATGGATTTTTCTGAAGATCGTTTGAAAATTCGCAAGTTACTGGCTAATTTTTATGCAGAAGTTGATTTGTTGCCTAACGTTTTAACCTTTAAAACTACTTACAACCACGCATTTACAGCATTAAACCTGCGAAATGTAAATCTTCCCTATTTTATCAGTAACAATTTTCAAAGAACCGATGCTTCTTTAACCAAAGAAATGTCAACCTTTTCCAACCAGATTTGGGATAATATTTTAACATTTACCAACGACTTTGGAGAACATAATATTGTGGTGATGGCTGGTACATCCTACCGCGATGAAGCCTACGAAGGACTGAATGCCACAGGCTTAAATTTCCCAACCGAACAGGAATGGGCCTGGTACATCGACCAGTCGGAAACAAAACCCGAAGAAAATGTGGGCGACGGTGGAAGCCGGCAATACGGAATATCCTACTTTGGAAGGATTTCCTACAATTTCAACGACAGATACATGCTTTACGGAACCATGAGGGCCGACGGCAGTTCGAAATACCAGCAAAAATGGGGCTACTTCCCAACCATTGGCGCAGGATGGGTAATTTCTGAAGAAAATTTTATGCGCGACAACGGAATCATTAATTTTCTGAAGCTGCGCGCTAGCTGGGGGCAGCTTGGTAACGACAAAATTCAGGCAAGCGACGGTGCCTCCACCACTTCAATAATTACCACAGCCATAAACGATGTGTTGGTTTCAGGGACTCTCACTTCCAGCACATTTTCTTCACTAAAATGGGAGGTAACCGAAGAAGCCAATTTTGGGATTACTTCGCGGTTGTTCGATAGCCGGCTGAGTGTTGATGCCGATTATTTTATCCGCGACACAAAAAATGCTGCGATTTATGTAAAAATACCTTCCATTGGCGGAACTGTTCTGAAAAATGTTGGTATTATCCGCAACAAGGGCTTTGAACTGGCCATGAACTGGAGCAACCAGATTTCTGCCGGTTTAAGCTACAATGTTGGATTTAATATTTCAACCCTGAAAAACGAGGTGCGCGATTTATACGGACAACCTTATATTGATGGCGGTTCAGCCGAATTCCGCCAGCGCTCGATTGTGGGAGAACCATTGCTTGCCTTTTTTGGCCGTGAAGTAGTTGGGGTTTATCAGAATGAAGCAGAAATTCAGGCCGACCCCGTGGCGGTTGCCAACAATCTGGAACCCGGCGATTTTAAATACAAAGACCAGAATGGCGACGGCGATATTAATGACGACGACCGTGTTGTTTTGGGTTCGTATTTTCCTACATTTATGTATGGTGCCAACCTGGGAATTAGCTACAAAAATTTCGATTTCTCAACCAGCATTGTCGGGCAGTCGGGCAATAAAATCCTGAACCGCAAACGGGGTGAAATTATTTGGACCAACGATGGAAATATGGATGCCGACCTGGCCAAAAACCGCTGGCATGGTGAAGGAACTTCAAATAAATACCCGTCATCAAAAGGGTTGCGAAAAGGATGGAACCAACGTATGAGCGACTATTTTGTTGAAGACGGTTCTTTTTTCCGTATTCAGAATGTTCAGCTGGCCTACAACATCAGAAATAAAAAAATGTTTGGCACCGATATGCCCGAAACAAGAATCTCGTTAACAGCCGACCGGCCCTTGTCACTGTTTAAATACAATGGTTTCAACCCTGAAGTTTCTGATGGAATAGACAGGCAAACGTACCCGATACCGGCTGTGTATACCATTGGTTTAAATGTTAAATTTTAATTCGAAAATAGAAAATTATGAAACCAGTAAAATATAGTATTAAAATAATGATGGTTGTTGCTGCTTTGTTCGCGGCAACTGCATGTCACGACCTACTGGATGAACCTGCCGAAAATCGTGCGTTCACCGAAGAAACGGATTACACCAACACCGATAATATGATTTTACCACTGATTGGTGCATATGCTGAATTTCAAACCCGCGGATGGGAAGATTTCCCTTTGATTTCAGTTCGCGGCGATGATGTTAACCATGGCGGTTTGGGCGATCAGCAGGATTTTGCCGAAACTGATAAATTCAATTACAACAAAGATTACTGGATGTACAATTCGCTTTGGCAGAATTTTTACAAGGATATTTTCGCGACACATTCAGCCATGGAACAAATTGAACTGTATAAAGAAAATGCTACCGGGGCAGGCAAAGCCGACCAGTACATTGCTGAAGCAAAAACGCTGCGTGCCTGGTTGTTGTTTGAACTGGCCAGAGTTTGGGGGCCCATTTTTATTACTGAAAATTCAGATCCCTCGGAGTTGCTGGTTACTCAACTGTCTTCAAGAGACGAGGTAATGCAACATATTTCAGAGCAGATGGATGAAGCCATTCCGTTTCTTCCAAATATGCATCCCAACGAGCGGACTGATATTCGCGGTGGTGTTACAAAATACACTGCACTGGCCATTAAAGCGCTGGCCAATCTCGAATTGAAAAATTACCAGGCAGTTGCCGATGCCACTTCCGAAATAATCAACTCAGGTGAGTTTACCCTGGAACCCGATTTTTATGAACTGTTTAAAATCAAAGGAAAATTAAATACTGAAAATATTCTGGAGCTTCAGTATTCCGATTTTGGCCAGGGGTCGGGCGATCAGAAAAGTTATTTATTTGCCTTTTTTGGCCCGCAAAGCTGGACACCCAAAGTAGAAGGTGCCGGTGCTGGTTGGGGATTTTATGAACCCAGCATGAAATACATCAAATTTATGCTCGATCGTGGTGAAAACATCCGTCTGGAAACGAGCGTTTTGTTTACCAACCGCGGAATCAGCGAAATCAAAAAAGACCCGAATTATGCCAATCTTCCCGATTGGATTTCAAATACAACCCGCTCGGGAGATGTAATTGACGATTATGCGAGAGCCATGTTTGCCAGTGGTAAACACTATCTTCCATCCGAGCAGTTAACACCGGGAAGAACCGGATACGGCAACAACAAGAACCTGACCATTATTCGTTATGCCGAAATTTTACTTATGCATGCCGAAGCACTGGTTCAGGGAGCTTCCGGTTCGTCAGTTTCTGCCGATGAAGCCGTAAATCTTGTTCGCGAAAGAGCAGGACTGACCCCGCTTTCAGGCGTTACGTTGCAACAGGTGATGGATGAAAAATTTGCGGAACTTGCCATGGAGTGGGGAATTCGTTACTACGATATGGTGCGTTTGGGTGAAACCGGTGAACTGAGTTACGATGGCAGAACATTTACATCAGACGATGTTTTTCTGCCATACCCGCAAAATCAGGTGGATTTGTTGCCCGTACTGGAAGGGAATAATTAATATGATTTTTTCAATTTTAAAACACCGACAAGATGAAAATAACAAAATATATTTTTGCAGGATTAATCGCCGTTTTGTTTGCCACGGGCTGTAACGAAGGCATTGACCCGATTTCGCGGGTTGACCCGGGGGCCGATGCAACTGCTCCTGAAATTACCATCAGCGCTCCTGCTGAAGGATATCAAATAAAAGTGCCGGAGGCCACTTCTCCGGTTACCATCAGTTTTGTGGCTACCGACGATATTGAACTGGCTTCGGTTTCTGTTCAGATAAACGGAACGGAAATAGCATCTTACTCCGATTTTAAAGATTACCGGCGTGCGGTTGAAGAACTGGTTTACGACAATGTAACAAACGGAGCCCACGAGCTAAAAGTTGTTGCCACCGACCTTGAAGGAAAAACAACTACTTCGGTTGTTCATTTTGAAAAAGTTTCACCTTATACAAAAAAATTCGAAGGTGAAATATTTTACATGCCCTTTGACGGCGATTATATGGAGTTGATTAGTTTTAAAACCGCCGGCAAAATTGGGAATCCTTCGTTTGCAGGAGTGGGGGTTTTGGGCGATAACGCCTACAAGGGAACTGCCGATTCATACATCACATTCCCGACAGACGACCTGGCAGGCGATGAATTTAGTGCAGCTTTCTGGTATTATGTGGATCCTTCTCCCGACCGGGCAGGAATTTTAAGCACAGGTTCCGAAGCGGAAAACCGTCAGCACGGATTCCGCCTTTTCCGCGAAGGAAGTGCAACGGAACAACG
>JAFGDX010000214.1 GCA_016931875.1 Prolixibacteraceae bacterium | reverse complement strand
ACAAACCAGCAAATTGTAAGCGAATAACATGAGTCTTTCATCAGTAAGTATAAAAAGGCCGGTTTTGGCCACTGTATTCTCCCTTGTAATTTTACTTTTCGGGGGAATCGGGATGACCTTCCTGGGTGTAAGGGAATTCCCCAGTGTAGATCCGCCCATCATTTCAGTAAGCACCTCATACCCGGGAGCAAACTCCGATGTAATCGAATCGCAGATTACCGAACCACTGGAACAGTCGATCAACGGGATTCCGGGTATTCGCACGCTTACCAGTAGCAGTAGCCAGGGAAGAAGCCGGATTAGCGTTGAATTTGAGTTATCGGTTGATTTGGAAACAGCCGCCAACGACGTGCGTGATAAAGTGTCGCAGGCACAACGGTTTTTGCCCCGCGACTGCGACCCGCCAACGGTTTCAAAAGCCGATGCCGATGCAAGCCCCATTTTGATGGTGGCGGTAAAAAGTCCGAAACGTTCATTGCTCGAACTGTCAGAAATTGCTGAACTGACTTTTAAGGAACAGTTGCAAACCGTATCGGGTGTAAGTTCTGTAACCATTTGGGGCGAAAAGAGATATGCCATGCGCATTTGGCTCGACCCGGCCAAACTCGCCGGTTACCAAATGACCCCGCTGGATGTTCGCAATGCGCTTTCCCGTGAAAACGTGGAGCTCCCCGCGGGAAGTATCGAGGGGAACACAACCGAACTTACCATCCGTACACTGGGACTGATGACCACACCGGAAGAGTTCAACAGCCTTATTCTGAAACAGGAAGGAAACCAGTTGATTCGTGTTCGCGATATCGGACGAGCCGAGCTGGGACCAGAAGATTTGCGCGGAATTATGAAAATGAACAACATCCCGATGGTGGCAACAGTCATTATTCCGCAACCGGGTGCCAACCATATCGATATTGTTGATGATGTGCGCGACCGTTTGGAATTTATTAAAAAGGATCTGCCCGACGATGTGGAAATTGAGGTCGGATTTGATAATACTGATTACATCCGCGCCTCTATTCGTGAAGTGGAAACTACCATTTACGTAGCCTTTTTCCTTGTGGTGGTAATTATCTTCTTTTTCCTTCGCGACTGGCGGACAACCATTATTCCCATTCTTGTAATTCCGGTGTCGCTGGTGGGTTCGTTCTTTATTATGTACCTCGCCGGTTTTACCATAAATGTACTAACCCTGCTCGCTATTGTTCTTTCCATTGGACTTGTGGTAGATGATGCCATTGTGATGATGGAAAACATATATGTAAAAATAGAACAGGGAATGACCCCGCTGGAAGCCGGAATGAAAGGAGCCAACGAAATATTTTTTGCCATTATTGCCACTACCATTACGCTGGTTGCGGTATTTTTCCCCATTGTTTTCCTCGAAGGGATGACCGGCCGGCTTTTCCGTGAATTTAGTATTGTAATTGCAGGTGCCGTTGCCATTTCATCGTTTGTGGCGCTTACATTTACGCCCATGCTTTCAACCAAATTGCTGAAATCACGACAAAAACACAACCGTTTTTACAACTGGTCGGAAAAATACTTTGTAAGACTTAACAATGTTTACAAAAATTCGTTGGATGCATTTTTAAAACGAAAATACATTTCCCTCATTATTTTAATAGGTTCAGGAGTACTAATTTTTGTTCTGTGGAGCATTATCCCTGCAGAAATGGCCCCTTTGGAAGACCGTTCACAGTTTAATGTAAACGTTACCCCTCCGGAAGGAGCTACCTACGAATTTAACTACGATTACGTGGAAGATGTGGGAACACTGGTGGAAGACATGGTTCCTGAAGCAGATAAAATTACCACCATGGTAAGAGGGAGCTGGGCATTTGTGCGGGCCGTTCTGACCCAACCTTCAGAACGCGAACGCTCGCAACAGGAAATTGCCAGCGAACTATCGGCTGAACTGCGGAAGATGACCAAAGCACGGGCAAGTGTCATCCAGCAATCTACTTTTGGAGGAAGACGTGCACGCCAGCCCATTCAATACGTTCTGCAGGCACCTACCATTGAACGGCTGCGTGAAATTCTGCCTGCGTTTATGACCGAGGTAAACAACAACCCTATTTTTGTGATGCCCGACGTAAACCTGAAGTTTACCAAACCCGAACTGCAGATTGAAATTAACCGCGACAAGGCAAACCTGCTGGGGGTTTCCACTCAGAATATTGGGCAAACGCTGCAACTGGCGTTAAGCGGACAACGTTTCGGGTATTTTATTATGAACGGAAAACAATACCAGATACTGGGAGAATTACCACGCCAGGAACGGAACAAACCGCTCGATTTGAAATCGCTGTATGTAAGAAACGACAAGGGCGAAATGATTCAACTCGACAATTTTGTTGAACTAAAGGAAACAACCGCTCCGCCCGAACTTTACAGGTACAACCGTTTTGTATCGGCAACCATTTCATCCAACCTGGCCGACGGCCACACCATCAGTGAAGGAATCGGGGAAATGGATAGAATTGCCCAAAAAGTGCTTGATGATTCGTTCCGTACCGCCCTCGACGGGGATTCAAAAGATTTTATGGAAAGCTCTTCCAGTTTGATGTTTGCTTTCCTTTTGGCCATTGTGCTGATTTTTCTGGTACTCTCGGCTCAGTTCGAAAGCTTTAAAGACCCGATAATTGTAATGATGACCGTGCCACTGGCGCTTACCGGCGCCCTGATTTTTATGTGGTATTTCAATATTACCATGAACATCTTCAGCCAGATAGGTATCATTATGCTTATCGGACTGGTTTCAAAAAACGGAATATTGATTGTGGAATTTGCCAACCAGAGAAAAGAAGCCGGCATGAATAAATTTGAAGCTATAAAATTTGCTTCCGCGGCACGTTTCCGTCCTATTTTAATGACCAGTTTATCCACAATTTTAGGAATCCTGCCCCTTGCCATGGGACTTGGCGAAGGCGCTCAAAGCCGTGTGGCGATGGGTACTGCTGTAGTAGGCGGACTGTTAATTGCTACCGTACTAACCTTGTATGTTGTACCGGGAATCTACCTGTTAATTTCAAGCGAAACAAAAAATAACAATGAAAATGCTGTTCATCTTAATACAAATGAAACCCCTGCTAAAAATTAAACTCCTGATCCCGGTTTTCCTGCTGTTTATCCTGTGGGGAAACACGCAGGCTCAGGAAATTTACGATCTAAGCCGATGTGTTGTAACCAGCCTGGAACAAAATTACTCGGTAAAAATAGCGCGCAACCAGGAAGAAATAGCGGGTAACAACTACACCCGCGGCAACGCCGGATTTTTGCCTACCGTAAGCAATACCAACCGCTTTGGCGGAAACATAACCACTACGACGCAAAACATGAACGATGGTTCACAAAGAGTATCACGCGGAGTTCAAAATACTACTGGTAGCGCAGCATTAAACTTTAACATGACCCTGTTTAACGGGTTTAATGTGCAAACAACCTATCAGAAATTGGATGAGTTGAAAAAAATGGGCGAATTGAACACCCAAATGTCGATGGAAAACCTGGTAGGGCAAATTGTAGCCGAATACTACTACTATATCCAGCAGCTCAATTATTTCAACAATATGGAATACGCTGTTTCGCTTTCGCGCGAGCGGGTTCGAATTGACGAGGAACGCTACCTGCTGGGAGCCTCATCAAAACTCGAGTTGCTCCAGTCGATTGTTTACCTGAATGCCGACAGTTCGCGTCTGGCTCGTCAAAACGAAGCCATTCTCGAATCGGAAATCAGGCTGAAAAAACTAATGGCCGTTGAAAACCTGGAAGAAAATATCCTGATAAAAGATTCGATGATAGTTTTTGACCCGGATTTGGATTATGCCGAATTGCTCGAATCGACACTCAATCTCAACACCAGTCTTCAGGTTGCCCGAAAAAATCAGATTATTTCGGAACTCGACTATAAAATTATTGCATCGCGTTCCTATCCCTATCTCGATTTAACTTCCAGCTACAACTATGCATACCGCGGATACGGGACCGGTACAATTAGCGATTACGGCGCGCTGGCCATTGAGAACCAGCAAACGGGTACCTTCAATTACGGACTTACCATGGGGATTAATATTTTTGACGGGTTTAACCAGCGGCGCGAAAAAACCAACGCCCAGGTGGCAATCGAAAACCGGGAGATTCAGTTTAAACAGGTAGAACAGGAAATCAAAGCCGACCTGCTTACCGTTTATTATGCCTATGAGAACAATCTCCGGCTTGTTCAAATGGAAGAACAAAACCTGTCCGTAGCTCGCGAAAACCTGGAAATTGCATTGGAACGCTACCGACTTGGGGCATTGTCGGGCCTTGAACTGCGCGAAGTTCAGAAAAGTTTGCTTGATGCTGAAGAACGGCTTATTTCAATAAAATACCAAACCAAACTGGCTGAGATTTCCTTACTTCAGATTTCCGGAAACATCATGAATTACGTATAATTTGAATGGTAATAAAAGAAGGAATGTTAAAACAAAGCATTCCTTTTTTTATTCATTTTCTGAATAACATTTCCGGTTTTACCGCCAAAAACTATCGACTCCGGGAATAAAACAAACTTCAAAAAAAGCACACCAATCATCTAAAAACAAAAGATGATTTCCTATTTTTGAGCCAGATATCTTCCTTTTTTATTAAAACAACAAACCATGTTCACAAAAAAGAACACATCCAAATTCAGGCCGCTCATTGACGGTGTTGTTATGCGCCCTCTGGTTTATGAAGAAAAAACGCTCATGTGTGAGTTTAAGTTACAGAAAGGCCATGTTTTACCGGGCCACGCACACCCCTATGAACAAACCGGCTACCTGGTTTCCGGAAAAATGAAATTCAGAATTGGCGCCACCTGGTACCATGCCGAAACCGGAGACAGCTGGTGTATTCCTGAAAATGTGGAACACGAAGTAAAAATTCTTGAAGATTCTGTAGTGATAGAAGTATTTTCACCTGTTCGCCCCGACTATCTTCCTTAACAAATCCATTATTCCTGAAAAATTGATGTAATT
>JAFGDX010000213.1 GCA_016931875.1 Prolixibacteraceae bacterium | reverse complement strand
TCCATCGACGAACTCGGCATGCTTGAACTGGAATTCAACAACATGGCCGATGAAATAGAATCGAGAATCCGGATTCAGAACCACATTCATAAAATTTCGGCAACCATGCTAAAACAAAACGAAATGAAGGAATTTAGCATGAGTTTGTTAAAACGGCTTTTAAAAAGTTCCCAGGCAAACATCGGGGTGTTTTATATTTTGAATGAAATCCGGTCGGTGTACGAACCTTATTCCTCTTTCGGAACAAAAGAGGAAATCCTCACTGGCTTTGATGCTCTAAATCCACCCGAAGAAATGCAACCGGCTGTTTTTTCAAAAAAAATAAATCATATCCGCGATATTTCTGAAAAAACGCTTGTTCCGCACAAAACAAATGGCGGTTCTCTTGAAACCGTTTCAATTCCGGTGGTGGTTGAACGTATTGTTGTTGCGGTAATTTTGCTTGTTAAAACAGGCAGATTTGGCAGGGAAAGTATACAGGTTATCGAACAATCGCATCCTGGCATCAATACTTCCTATTCCAATATTCTGGCCAGCGAAAGAACCCGTATTTTGTCGGAACAGCTCACCATAATCAACCGGCAACGGGAAGAGCAAACCGAAGAACTTCAAAAAAAGGCGGGAGAACTTCACAAACAGGCCATTGAGTTAAAAAATACCACACACGAACTGCAAAAACAGAATGTTTTACTCGAGGTGCAGCGAAAGCAGGTGGAAGAAGCCAATAAACTAAAAAGTGAATTTTTGTCGAACATGAGCCATGAATTACGCACCCCGCTAAATTCAATTATGGCGCTGTCAAAAGTTTTGCTTCAGCAGGCCCAAACAAAACTCAGCGATGATGAAAACAATTACCTCGAAATTATTGAAAGAAACGGCCGGAGACTGCTGGCCATTATTAACGATATTTTGGATCTCTCGAAAATTGAGGCTGGCAAAATGGATGTAGTATCACAAAATGTTTCAGTGGTTTCGCTGCTGCAAACCACTGCCGAAAGCCTGCAAACTCTGGCCGGAGAAAAAAATTTACAACTCGCGGTAGAAATCCCGGAATCCCTGCCAACAGTGGTTACCGACGAGTTCAGGCTGCACCAGGTGCTTGTTAACATCATTGGGAATGCCATAAAATTTACCGAAAAAGGCGGGGTAGTAATTTCAGCCACACAACATCAGGAATATATAAACATTACCGTTAAAGACACCGGAATTGGTATTTCAAAAGAAATGCAGGAGTATATTTTTGATGAATTCAGGCAAGCCGATGGTTCCATTTCGCGCCAATATCAGGGAACAGGTTTGGGATTGGCTATTGCCAGAAAAATAATGGTTATTTTAGGCGGAAGTATCTCTGTAAAAAGCAAACCCGGGGAAGGGTCGGAGTTTACCATTCATCTGCCAATCCATAACTACACGGTTGATAAAATGGAAATCGGACCGGTATCTGCAGAAACGGATATTCAAAAAAACACAAAAGTTCAATGGCGTGCCGAAGCTGCAAACAGCCTTGAAACAAATCAGCAGGCAAACACAAACCGGGAGGTTGAAATTTTAATTGTTGAAGATGATGCAGATAATCTGATAACACTGAAAGCCCTGCTGGAAGACCAATATAGTTTGAGAGTGGCTCCGGATATTAACGAAGGGCTGAAAATGATGAAAAACCGGAACCCCGATTTAATATTGATTGATATGTCGTTTTCGCACATGAACCGGAAACAATTTTTAGAACAGATAAAGAGTAAAACGAAGTATAAAAATGTTCCCGTAATTGCAGTTACAGCGCAGGCAATGAAAGGTGACAGGGAGAAATTTTTAGATCTGGGATTTGACGGATATGTGGCCAAACCCATCGATGCTGATGATTTAAAAAAAGAAATTAAAAGAGTAATGACGTAAAAATTCATTTATTTTGAAAAAGAAAAACCAAACGAACTGAAACCGTAATGAAAAAAATTCTGGCCATCGATGACCAACAGGATAATCTGATTACCATTCAGGCAGTTCTTAAGAATACGATTCCGGATTGCAGGATTTTTCTGGCACAATCGGGTGAGGAAGGACTGGAGCTGGCAGAAAAAGAACAGCCCGATACCATTCTCCTGGATATTATTATGCCCCGGATGGATGGATACGAAGTTTGCAAACGGCTAAAATCAAATGCCCATACCAGCCATATTCCGGTGGTGATGATTACCGCTATAAAAACCGATGCAGCCAGCCGGGCCAAAGGATTAAACATGGGTGCCGATGCTTTTTTGGCAAAACCAATTGAAGCGGTTGAACTTTCGGCCCAGGTAAATGTAATGCTTCGGATTAAGAAAGCCGAAGACAAACTGAGGGCCGAAAAAGAACGATTGGAGTTTTTGGTTCAGGAGCGTACATTAAAACTTGCTGAAAGCGAAAAAAGATACAAAGCCTTGTATTACGATGCCCCCCTGCCTTACCATTCGTTAACCGAAAGCGGAATTTTTAAGGAGGTCAATCAGGCCTGGCTCGACTTGCTGGGCTACTCGCGCAATGAGGTAATTGGAAAATGGTTTGGCGATTTTCTTCACCCGGATTACATCCCGGATTTCCGGAATAAATTTCCGGAATTTAAAAGCAGTGGTTTTGTTCAGAATGTATTTTTTAAAATCAGACATAAAAACGGACATTTTCTCGATATTTTGCTGGATGGCAGAATGGGCTATGATGTTGAGGGAGGAATAAAACAAACCTTTTGTGTTTTTCAGGATGTGACCGAAAAAAATAAAATTGAACAGGCTTTGAAACGAAGCGAGGAACGCTTCAGAAAAGCCTTTCAAACCAGTCCCGATGGAATTAATATTAACCGGGTGCACGACGGGAAATTTGTGTCCATCAACGATGGATTTACTAAAAATATGGGTTACACTGAGGAAGAGATAATTGGAAAAACCTCGATGGACATTAACCTTTGGGTAAATTTGAATGACCGCGAGCGGTTTATAAATCAATTGCTTGCAACGGAGAGGGTTGAAAATATGGAGGTGAAATTCAAAACCAAATCCGGCGATATTATCGACGCTCTTATTTCAGCCTCCAAAATTGAACTGGATGGTGTTCCGCATCACATCAATATTGCCCGTAATGTTACCGAAAGGAACAAAGCCGCGCGGGCCCTGGTTGAAAGCGAAAGAAAACTAAACACCCTGCTGAACAATTTACAGGGAATTGCCTACAGGAGCAAATTTGACAGGGATTGGACAATGGAGTTTGTGAGCAATGGTTTTGAAACCATAACCGGGTTTCCTTCCGGCGACATTCTGAATAACAAAAAGTTTGCTTTTAACGATTTAATCCTCCCGGAAGATCGTGAAAAAGTTTTTGGTACCATACAAAAAGCCATTCAAAATAAAGAAGGGTTTGAGCTGAATTACAGAATCAGAACAGCAGGCGGAGAGGTAAAATATGTGCTGGAAAAAGGAGTTGGTATTTACGATAAAACTACCGGCGGGGTAATTGCACTGGAGGGATTTATTTCTGACATAACACAGCAGGTGATTGCCGATAAGGCCCTAAAAGAATCGGAAGAAAAGTTGCGCCTTATTTTTAACAATTCGCCGGTTGGAATCAGTATAACCGATTTGGAAGGGAGGTTTATTGATGTAAACCCGGCACTTTCAAAAATTATAGGTTATTCCCGCAGCGAAATGGTAACCCACCATTTTAATAAATTTACCCACCCCGATGATAAACAAGTAAATGATGAAAAATTCAGAAAGCTGGTGGAAGGCGAATTGTCGTATTATGAAATTGAAAAACGATATATTCATAAAAACGGCCATATTATTTATGTATTAATCCGCTCGCAGTTAATCCACGATCATTTGGGAAAACCCTTATTCCAGACGGCAATGATTGAGGATATTACGGTGCGGAAAAAAGCAGAGCAAATTCAAAGTGTGTTGTACCAGATTTCCAACGCCGTAGTTAATTCAGTTGATCTGGAAAAACTGATTCAGCTAATTCAAAAAGAGCTGGGAACAATCATTGACACCACCAACTTTTTTGTGGCTTTGTATGACAAAGAAACTGATACCATTTCACTGCCCTTTTTTGTAGATGAAAAAGACAGTTATACATCCATTCCCGGAGGAAAATCACTGACAAAATATGTAATTGACACCCAAAAATCGCTTTTGGCTAACACTGCCATGAAGAAGAAATTGGTGGCTGAAGGAAAAATTGAGCCACTGGGCAGTTTGTCGAAAGTGTGGCTGGGGGTGCCTTTGAAAACAGAAGGAAAAATTACCGGAGTTTTGGCGGTGCAAAGTTACCGTGACGAAAATGCATTTACCGAAGCAGATGTAAAAATGCTTGAGTTTGTTTCTGAACAAATCAGCATCTCAATACAGCGGGTGAAAGCGGAAGCAGAATTAAAAGCAGCGTTGCAAAAAGCCAATGAATCCGATCGGCTAAAGTCTTCCTTTCTTGCAACCATGTCGCACGAATTGCGAACTCCGCTAAATGCAATTATCGGCTTTTCCGAATTTTTCGACAAAAAACTTCCACCCCAGGAAGTGGAAGATTTTGGAAAAATAATTCATACCAGCGGGCATCATCTTCTGAGTATAGTAAATGATTTGTTTGATATTACCCTTAT
>JAFGDX010000212.1 GCA_016931875.1 Prolixibacteraceae bacterium | reverse complement strand
TCAACGTCAATTTTTTACAAGGACATGCCGTTGTTTTCTACCGCGAAGGAAAAGATATTATCGACTGGGTAAAAAACAACAGCAACGATGTTTGGCAACCGCAAAATTTAACCCAGATCAACAGTCTTGGCACCGAACTTCTCCTCCGGTTTCTCCCTCAAAAAAAATGGGGAAATCCTTTTCCTGAAAACGTGGAAATCAGCTACTTCAACAACAATCTGAAAAAAGAAAACCAGCAACTTATTTCAAACTATGTGCTTGATAATTTAAAGCATAAAATGGTTATCGGAATAAATCAGAAGATTGCACAAAAACTAACATTTAATTTTAAATTTATATTTCAGGACCGCGAGGGAAGTTATACCCGTTTTGAAAATGGGGACTGGGCAAAAGAAGTTGCCTATAAACCCTTTTGGTTGCTCGACGGAAAAATGTCATATACCATGAAGAACCTGTCGCTTTTTGTTTCAGCATCCAATATTTTCAATACACAATATTACGATATTGGCAATGTGGTTCAACCGGGCCGGTGGATAAAAACCGGGATTTTATATAAATTAGATTTTAATTAGGAAATGAATTTTTTTCGGAAATAGCAAAAATTGTATATTCGCCAAAAAATTAAGTCATGTTAAAAGGATTATTAGCAATTTCAGGGCAGTCAGGACTTTTTAAAATGGTTGCCGAGTCGAAAAACAGTATAATTGTTGAATCGCTGGACACTCAAAAAAGGATTCCGGTATATTCCACAACAAAAGTTTCGGCGTTGGAAGACATCGCCATCTATACCGAATCGGGAGATGTTCCGTTAAAAAAGGTTTTCAAATCAATTCATGAAAAAGAAGATGGTGGAGCAGCATTGAGCCCAAAATCATCGGGAACCGAATTAAAAAGTTATTTTGAAAAGGTTTTGCCCGAATACGACAAGGATCGTGTGTATGTTTCCGACATCAAAAAAGTATTGCTTTGGTACAACACGCTTCATGAAAAAAGTTTGCTTGATTTCACTGAGGAAGAAGAGAATGATTCGCAAACCGAAGAAACAAAATCCGAATCAGAATAATTTGTAATTATTCAGCGATTTTGAATTGTTGAATAATTTATTCTTTTCCAGAAGAATTTCAAAAAGTTTAACAGTGGCAAGTGCGTCGCCGGCTGCGCGATGCCTGCCATTGATTTTAATCCCCAAATCCGCGCAAAGTCTGCCCAGCGAGTAAGACCGGTGTCCGGGCAGCAATTTTCTGGCCAGTTGAACGGTGCACAATGTTTTGGTGTTGTACTGATATCCCAGCCGTTTGTATTCCTCTTTAACAAACCGGTAGTCGAAATTTACATTGTGGGCAACAAATGTACGTCCGGCGGTCATTTCAACAATTTTTTTTGCCACCTCGTAAAATTTGGGTGCATCCTTCAGCATTTCATTGTTTATGCCGGTTAATTGAGTGATAAAATACGGGACATCCATTTCCGGATGAATCAGAGTTGAGAATGAATCAGTAATTTCGGTACCGTTGTGTTGAAAAACAGCTATTTCGGTAATTTTACCGTTCTTGTAACTGTTACCTGTGGTTTCTATATCGATTATTGCAAACAAAATACTATTAAATTACCCGAAAGTATGAACGAAATTTATAATTTTGCTAAAAGAACCGTAAAATTAAACATAAACAACGACTACACTGTTTTGTAAGATTAAAATTAATTCCTAAATTGCTCATACAATAAAAAGGATACAAATTAAAACTGTATAATATTTAAAGGAATACACATTAAAACTATATAATTATGAAAAAATTTACCTTTCTTCTTTTAGCTCTGTTCTTCATTGCCGGAGCTTCCGTTGCCCAAAATTCGGATAATAAATGGGCAATCGGATTAGGGCCAGGTGTTTATCAAAACCTCGAAAAAAACGAACTGGGATTTTTAGGTGAGTTTTACATCAGCCGTTACTTAAGTCCTTCGTTTGACCTGATGTTGAAACAGGAACTTGGTTTTAACGATGATGGAACAGACTTTGGCAATCCGTTGCTCAATCTGAGATTTAAATTCAACAATGGTACCATCCTTTCGGAAACCAGTAGTGTTCAGCCTTATTTATTTGCCGGTCCAGGCTACATGTGGGATAACTTAAAAGACGGAGTGAATTTTGACGCCGGTATTGGATCAAAATTCCCCATCAGCAACAACACATCATTATACCTGGAAGCTGCTTATATTAAAGGAATTGACGGAACACGTCATATTAACAACGTTTTAACCGACGTGGTAGATGACCACATTAAAGTTTCAGGTATTATTGAATTTGCGCTTGGTAAAGCCAAAGATTCGGACGGAGATGGCGTTCCCGACAGAAAGGATGAATGCCCGGACACCCCACCCGGAGTGCAGGTGGATGAAAAAGGTTGTCCGCTGGATCGCGATGGCGACGGAGTACCGGATTACAAAGACGACTGCCCGGATGAACCGGGAAGTGCACAACTTAACGGTTGCCCCGACAGAGACGGTGACGGAATTGCAGACAAAGACGATGACTGCCCGGATGTTCCCGGACTGGCCAAATTCAATGGCTGTCCTGATACAGATGAAGACGGCGTGCCGGATCCAAAAGACAAATGCCCGGATACTCCAAAAGGATGCCCGGTGGATGAAAACGGATGCCCGCTGGATTCAGATGGCGATGGGGTAATTGATTGTCAGGACAGATGTCCTACTGAACCAGGTTCGGTTGACAATGAAGGATGCCCGGATTGGCAAACCATTCAGATACCGGATATCCTGTTCGACTTTGATAAGGCAACTCTAAGACCTGAAGGTACAGCAGAACTGGATAAACTGGTTGACCAGCTTCAGTCGAGTAAAGAATATGAAATTGAAGTGGGCGGACACGCTGACAGTACCGGCCCGGAAAATTACAACATGGGTCTTTCGGAAAAACGTGCACAGGCAGTAGTTAAATACCTGCTTACAAAAGGTGTTAACAATGCATATGTAAGTTCAAACTACTATGGCGAAGGCAAACCAAAAGTTGAGAATAATTCACGTTCCAACCGTCAGTTAAACCGCAGGGTTGAATTTGAAGTATTAAAAGTCAGAAAATAAATCATTGATTTGTAATATACATTAAAAGCCTTGTCAGCCGACAGGGCTTTTTTTTGTTCTTTTTACATGCCCTAAAATATTATCTTTGTCGCTCGTAAAAACAGCTTAGAAAAATGAATATCGACAAAACAATCCAAACTATTGTTATTGAGGCATTAAAAGACCTGTATCAGTTTGAAGCCAGCGAAAACCAGGTGCAACTTCAAAGCACGCGGAAAGACTTTGAAGGAGACATAACACTTGTTGTTTTCCCATTTTTGCGCTTTTCAAAAAAATCGCCCGAAACAACAGCCGAAGAACTTGGAAATTATCTTTTGAAATCAGTAGATTTAATCGAAAACTACAACGTTATAAAAGGATTTCTGAATCTGGTTATCTCCAAAGAATACTGGCTGCATGTTTTGTCAGAAGCCTTTTTAACTGCTAATTACGGTGTTACGGCTCCTTCAGAAAACTCTGAACTGGTAATGGTGGAATATTCTTCACCCAACACCAATAAACCATTGCACCTCGGACATATCAGAAACAACCTGCTGGGATATTCCATTTCAGAAATATTAAAAGCCAACGGAAACAAAGTGGTAAAAACCAACATTGTAAACGACCGTGGCATTCATATCTGCAAATCGATGTATGCCTGGCAAAAATGGGGAAACGGAAAAACACCGGAAAACTCAGGCATAAAAGGAGACCATTTGGTGGGCGAATTTTATGTGGAATTTGACAAACATTATAAAGCAGAAATTGCTGAGCTGACAGAAAAAGGATATTCAAAAGAAGAAGCCGAAAACCAGGCCCCATCCATAATGGGAGCGCGCGAACTTTTACGGAAATGGGAAGCAAAAGATGAAGAAACCGTTGCGTTGTGGAAAACCATGAATGAATGGGTGTACGACGGTTTTGATATTACCTACAAAACACTGGGTGTAAATTTCGATAAAATATATTATGAATCGGACACCTACCTCGTTGGAAAAGAAGAGGTTTTACGCGGATTACATGAAGGACTTTTTTACCGCAAGGAAGACAACTCGGTTTGGGCCGACTTAACCAAAGAAGGGTTGGATCAAAAAATATTGCTTAGAAACGACGGCACTTCGGTTTACATGACCCAGGACATTGGCACGGCCAAAATGCGTTTTGCCGATTATCCTATCGACAAAATGATTTATGTTGTGGGAAACGAGCAAAACTATCATTTCCAGGTCCTGGCTATCCTTCTTGACAAACTGGGCTTTGAATGGGGCAAAGATTTATACCATTTTTCTTACGGAATGGTTGAACTTCCATCGGGCAAAATGAAATCGAGAGAAGGAACCGTGGTTGATGCTGACGATTTGGTGGAAGAAATGGTAAATGTTGCACGGAATATGTCGCAGGAACTGGGGAAACTTGATACACTTTCTGAAGATGAAGCTGAAAAAACCTACCAGATGATTGCGATGGCGGCACTCAAATATTTTATTCTGAAAGTTGACCCGAAAAAAAACATGCTTTTTAATCCGGAAGAATCTATTGATTTTAACGGCAACACCGGACCATTTATTCAATACACATTTGCCCGTATTCAGTCGGTTTTGCGAAAAGCCAAAGAAAATTCAATTCACATTGACCCCACGTTGACAAGCGGGTCGATTTCACAGAAGGAAAAAGATCTTCTGAAACGAATTTCACAATTCCCGGCAGTTATAAAAGAAGCTGGCGACAACTACAGCCCGGCAGTAATTGCCAATTATTGTTATGAACTGGTTAAAGAATACAACCAGTTCTACCACGATCACTCCATTCTGGCCGAACCCGGTGAAGAAATTCGAAATTTCCGGCTGGTATTATCGGCTACAGTTGGTAATGTGATAAAAACCGGAATGAATATGCTGGGTATTGAAATGCCCGAAAGAATGTAAAATGAAAAAAGGAGGCCGGGTAAGCCTCCTGTAATTTCTTTTCTGGTGTAATCGAAAGATTACAGTCATGATTTGATTTAACGATTTAAGGGAATCAGCGTCCTTCCATAGTAATATTCCGAATTCAGCCAAAAGGTAACCCTCATCTTCGAAAAAAATGCGGTAAAAAAATCAATTCATAACCGTTTTAAATAAAAAATGGGCATAACTCCCAATCAGCAGCCAAAATTTTTCTTTCAGTACAAACATCAATCACACATATAAATACAACTGAAAACCAACAACATAATAACTCAAAACGGATTTTAAGATATAAACTTCTAAAAAATACACCTCTGTTTTGGTAAACTTATGTGATAAAAAAGAAATTTCCCTTTTTTTAAAGGAAGGAGCTAAATCTTCTGCCACTTATCTGTGAAGCAGGAGTGCAACTCAAAACCAATCAGGAGCAGATTTTCCGCTGTAAACCTGCTCCTGAATGTGAATATATTACCTGCTCTGAATTATTTGTACCTGGCAACACGTGCATCATCAATAACACCCTGCCAGTTCATTCCAAAAGCAAAATCGTAGGTATTTTCTTCCGAATCAACGTGACATTCCATATCGCGCGGAATATCTTCGTATTGTTCTTCCACGGTTTTCATATTGGCCGGCATTTGAAACGGCAGTAAACCAGAAGGTTCAAACTGGCCGCCAATTACTTCCATAATTGCCTGGTCCTGAACACCAAAACTCACCAAAATGGCATCTGCTGCTTTTTCAAATTCAGCAAAAACCATCGGATTTGAAACATTTACCACAACAATTACCGGTTTATTTCCCATCAGTTTCCTGGTTTCAAGCACCAGATCGAGATCTTTGCTATTGGTGGCGGTAATGGTTTTATCTTTATACGACCGGTTTGTAAAATCCTCCAGCGGATCACCGCCTGCAATGCTCCTTTCTCTGGCATACACTGCTTTATATTCCCGGTATTGGAGGCTGATGGGAACATATCCGTTTCCTCCGGCTTTCACATCATCGGGGTTGTAACCACTTCCACCATTCGGGCTGTCAATAAAAACTATGGCATACGCAGCCTCTTCCGGATTGTTGGTAACATCTGCGTATTTTTTAATGATATCTAAATTTACCGGGTAATCCCACTTTTCTTCTGAACCTCCAAACCCAAATCTTCCCTGTGTTGCCGGGTAATATTTTTGGGGAACATACACTTTGGAATCTTCTTTCAGAGGAAGTGTGTTTTTACTGTTTTTAAGCATTACAATTGATTTGAGTTGCGCCTCAAACCCGGCAGTCATAAATCCGGGACTACCAACCGTTTCGATCGTTTTTTCAATTTCAAGGTATGGATTTTCAAACAAGCCGGCGCGGAAAATATTTCTTAAAAGACGTACTGCAGACTCCTCAAACCGTTGTCGCATAGCATCTTCGCCATATTCTTCTGTTCCCATATTGTAAGCTTCAATAACAGGCCCCATTTCATTGTTTCCGCCAAACTGATCAACCCCGGCCATAATAATTTTGTAATGCCGCTCGGCTACCGAAAGATGCTCGGCGCCCCATGAGGTAGAGCCAAACGCGTCAACAGCGGTATTATCCTTTGTAACTCCCCAGTCGGTACAAACTACTCCGTCATAACCGTACTGACCTCTCAGCATATCTTTAATCAAGTAGGTGCTGTAGCTGTTGCCCACATTTTCGTTATTCACTGTATCCAGCCCGTATGAAATTGTATAATATGGCATAACCGCCGAAGCCACTCCGGTGGGGCCATCCAGATTGAAAGCGCCTTCCGTAAACGGAATCAGGTGATCTTTAAAATTGTTTCCCGGATAAACAGCATATTTTCCAAAGGCATAATGAGCGTCCCTTCCGCCTTCTTCAGGTCCTCCGCCGGGCCAGTGCTTCACCATGGCATTTACACTGTGGTAACCCCAGCCGTCCTGAATTTCTGCATCTCCTTCAGAAGTTTGAAATCCATCAACATAAGCGCGTGCCATATCTCTGTCCAATTGCGGGTCTTCTCCAAATGTTCCGTTAAACCGCCCCCACCGTGGCTCGGTTGCCAAATCAATTTGTGGCGAGAGGGCGGTTGTAATACCAAGAGCGCGATATTCCTTTGAGGCAATATCTCCAAAATTTCTTACAATTCCCGGATCAAAGGTCGCCGCCAGTCCCAATGAAGTGGGCCACATGGAAATGCTTCCTCCGGCGCCTGCGTTAAACTCAGCACTGGCCGATGTCCGGTGACGGGGGTCTGAACTTGTGTTTCCCGGAATTCCAAGCCCAATCCCTTCAACCAAAGCCTGCATGTTGTTATTCCACTGTGCTGCCACTGCCGGCGATTCAACTGATGTGATTAACACATGGCGTAAATTATCTTCAGTAAGAAATTGTATTTGCTGATCGGTCAGGTCGCCTGCTGTTGCCCCGCTTTCTTCAAATGATTTTCCGTTATACGTGGCTCCGCCAAAACGTCCCCTACCTCTGGCAGGAACAGATTG
>JAFGDX010000211.1 GCA_016931875.1 Prolixibacteraceae bacterium | reverse complement strand
AGGCTGATGCTTGATGAAGAGTTTATCTGGTTTGTTTACCACAACGGAAAACCCATCGCATTCTTTATGATGATTCCCGATTTTAATCAGATTCTTCATAAATTTAAAAACGGCAAACTCAACCTTTTCAAGGTGGCACAAATTCTTTACTACAAAAGCAGAAAAACCATTTCGCGGTGCCGCGTAATTGTTTTGGGTGTTATTCCACAGTTTCAACGGATGGGAATTGAATCGGGAATTTTTTACCAGTTAAAAAAAGTGATGCTGCGAAAACCCTGGTACAACGAAATGGAAATGAGTTGGGTGGGCGATTTTAATCCAAAAATGAATGCCCTTTTCAAATCGTTTGGTGCCACACAAACACTAACACACAAAACCATGCGTTTTTTATTTGATAAAAACCAGGTATTCAAAAGAGCGCCGATAATACAGTAAAAGAGTATGGTTTTGCTAAATTTGCGCTAACTTCACTTTAAATTGAAATAAAACAAACCTGATTTTATATGTAACAAATTCACAAAAAAGATAAAAAAAAATTGCAAAACTAAAACCGCCCTTCCGAAAGCCGGGGGTTCTCAAACATTTAATTTTAACAGGAAGCAAAAAATTGAAAAACATAACCCGATGAAACTAATCGAAGTTAAAGACAAAAAAAGCCGCAAACAATTTCACGAAGTCCCCCGGTTGATTTACAAAAATGATCCCAACTGGATCCAGCCGCTGGAAGGGATGGTGGAAGATATTTTTAACCCCAAAAAAAACAAAACCTTTAAAAACGGAAAGGCCATCCGTTGGGTTTTGACGGACGATAACGGCCAATTAGCGGGAAGAATTGCTGCATTTATCAATTTCAATACCGCCAACACCTACGAACTACCCACCGGCGGTTGTGGTTTTTTTGAATGTGCCGACAACCAGGAAGCCGCCAACCTGCTTTTTAATGCAGCCAGAGAATGGAACCGCGTGAATGGAATGGAAGCCATGGACGGCCCCGTAAATTTTGGAGAAAACTATGTAAACTGGGGCTTGCTGGTTGATGGTTTTGTGCCACAGGGCTATGGCATGCCTTACAACCCGCCGTATTACGAAAAACTGTTTCGCAACTACGGGTTTGAAGTGTACTTTGAACAATACTGTTACCATCTCGATTACACGGTTCCTTTCCCTGAGCGTTTCTGGAAAATTGCGGAGTGGATTGCCAAAAAGCCGCAATACAATTTCCGGCATTTCAGCTACAACGAAATGGATAAATTTGTTGCTGATTTTTGTACGGTGTACGATGCTGCCTGGTCGTTTCACGAGCATTACAAACCCCTCGACCCGGATGATATCCGCGACTTTATTTCTTCGTCGAAAGCCATTCTCGACCCTGAAATGGTTTGGTTTGCCTACCATGAAGAAAAACCCATTGCCTTGTTTGTGATGATTCCCGACATCAATCAAATTCTGAAAAAACTCAATGGAAAATTAAATGCGTTGGGAATTTTAAAATTTCTGTATTACAAATGGAAAAAAACCATAACCCGTACCCGGATTATCATTATGGGAATTGATGCAAAATACCAGCGTTCGGGGGTAGAATCAGCCATTTTCTGGCACCAGGAACAGGTGATGAAAAAAAAGTCGCACCAGCACTACAAGGAGGTTGAACTTTCGTGGGCCGGCGATTTTAACCCCAAAATTATTGCCGTTTATGAAGCCACCGGGGCCAAACGAACCAAAACACATTATACCATGCGTTATCTTTTCAACCGGAACAAACCCTTTCAGCGAGCGCCAATTATTGGCCCTGAATCGCTCAATGAAAAAGTTAAGGCAAAAACCCACAAAAATTAATCGCAGTTTTTTGGATTATAGCGAACTATATTTATCTTTGCAGGCCAAAATAAAAAGTTGGAATAATAACAAAAAGAATGGATTGCAGTAAAGAAATGTAACCATTCAATAAAAAAATAAAGAGATGAAAAAAGGAATACACCCGGAAGATTACAGAAAGGTAGCTTTCAGAGATATGTCGAACGGACATACTTTTATTACCAAATCTACCGTTAACACCAAAGAAACCGAAGTTATCGACGGTGTTGAATACCCGCTGTTCAAAATTGAAATTTCAAATACATCGCATCCGTTTTACACCGGTAAGGTTAAACTGGTGGATACGGCAGGACGTGTTGACAAATTCATGAGCCGCTACGGGAAACACATGGATCAAAGAAAAAAATAATTTAGCCAGGATGATAGAAAAAACATCCGTCGTTTGACGGATGTTTTTTTTTGTGCCGGTTTGAAACAGGCAACCAAAATTTTCTGCCAAAACAGAATCTTCTTTTCCGCCTGCATTCCTAAAAAAACAAACAAGCCGGATGCGCAGGTTTACCTCCTCAGGTTGCAAAAACATGAAAATTTGTCGGTAGAATCCGGTTTTTACTGTGAACAATTCAGGTAAAATCCGTATTGCTTCTTATGGCACAACTATTGACTGGCACAAACCAAACAATTAAGACAAGCAGTACAAGACAGATTGTCATTTAATTTGATTTATATGGGGAAAATTAAAAATACAGGGATTTATAAAATATTGACAGGTGCAATTGAAGATGATTCAGATTTTATTCCAATTATTGCCGATGGGGATGACAAGGAATTAAGAAATACGGAAATTCCGGATGTACTTCCCATTCTGCCGTTGCGCAACACGGTGCTTTTTCCGGGAGTTGTGCTCCCGATTACGGTAGGCCGGGAAAAATCGCTGCGGCTGATAAAAGATGTGTACAACGGTAGCCGGCTTCTCGGAACCATTGCACAAAAAGATTACACCATCGACAAGCCCAAAACCACCGACTTGTATTCAACAGGCACTGTAGCAGAAATTCTGAAAATACTCGAAATGCCGGATGGATCTACTTCGGTTATTATTCAGGGAAAACGAAGATATAACATTTTGGAGTTTACAGGTGAGGATCCGTATTTTAAAGCCAAAATCGAACCACTGAATGATTTGGTTCCGGAAAGCGACAATGAGTTTAACGCCATTGTGGGTTCATTAAAAGATCTTTCCATCAAAATCGCGCACTTTTCTGCCAATGTACCGCCGGAAGCTACATTTGCTGTTAAAAACATCGAAAATTCTACCTTCCTTATCAACTTTATCTGTTCGAATACAGACATTGATGTGGCCGACAAACAAAACCTGCTCGAGATTGAAAGT
>JAFGDX010000210.1 GCA_016931875.1 Prolixibacteraceae bacterium | reverse complement strand
GTCATTTTGTCGATGGAGATCATTTTTTTCACTGCTTTCCTGATTGTTGGGAAGTTGGTAAGCATACCACCTGGCCAACGTTCTGTAACGTATGGCATTCCAACACTTTTCACCAAATCAGAAACTAAATCTTTAGCCTGTTTTTTAGTGGCAACGAATAAAATTTTACGACCCGATTTGGCAATTTGTTTAATTGCTTTTGCGGCATCGTCGATTTTTACAATTGTTTTTTGAAGATCAATAATGTGGATTCCGTTTTTTTCCATGAAAATATACGGTTCCATGTTTGGATTCCACTTTCTTTTCAGGTGACCAAAATGTACACCTGCATCTAACAATTCCTGAAAATTTGTTCTTGGCATCTGTTTACTTTTTTACTATGTTCCTAAAAGCAACCGTTGAGTAGTCCCGATTTTTCGGAAATCTCAACCGTTTTAGATCCATATAATTAGATAATAAATATTAACGTTTTGAGAACTGGAAACGTTTCCTTGCTTTTGGCTGCCCGGGTTTTTTACGTTCCACTTCACGCGGATCCCTGGTCAGGAAACCTTCCGGTTTTAATTCTTTTCTGGCTTCCGGATCAATTTTTACCAGGGCTCTGGTAATTGCCAAACGCAGTGCTTCTGCCTGTCCTTTCGGGCCACCGCCATCCAAATTTACTTTAATGTCGTATTTTTCAGCAACATTTAACAAATTCAGCGGCTGCATAACAATGTATTGTAACGTTGTAGTCGGGAAATATTCTTTTAATTCCCTTTTATTAACAGTAATGTTACCTTTTCCTTCGCTCAGGTAAATCCGTGCTACTGCTGATTTTCTACGTCCTATTGTGTTTACTACTTCCATTTTGCCTATTTAATCGTATTTAAATCAACAACTTTTGGTTTCTGAGCTTCATATTTGTGCTCCGAACCAACTACTACATGCAAGTTTCCGTAAATTTTTCTTCCCAGTTTATTTTTAGGAAGCATACCTTTAACGGCTTTTTCTACCAATCTTTCCGGATATTTTGCCAAAATATCTTTCGGAGTTTGAGTACGTTGCCCTCCGGGATAACCTGAGTGGCGGATATAAACTTTATCCGACATTTTTTTCCCGGTAAGTTGTACTTTCTCTGCATTGATAACAATTACATTGTCGCCGCAATCTACGTGTGGTGTAAATTCTGGCTTGTATTTCCCTCTCAGTAATTTGGCCACTTTGCTGGCCAGGCGTCCTAAAACCATGTTCTCGGCATCAACCACTACCCATTCTTTATTAACGGTAGCTTTGTTGGCCGAAATTGTTTTATAACTAAGTGTATCCACTTGTTTAAATTTTTGTTGTTTAACACTTTGTGAATTACTTAAAGCTGTTTTTCAGATTAATACGGAATTCTTAACCAAAATTCGTTACTCAAAGTAAATCAACTATTTATACATCCTGTTTATAAGGATAATAATCGGGACTGCAAAAGTATTTTCTTTTTTCGTATTTCCAAAAAAATAATGTCCAAATTTTCAGGGTTTTATATTGAGTTTACACTTTGCGTTGATTTTACCGGAAAGTTGCTTTCAAATCCCTTTTTAGTTTTCCGTTCTTTCTGTCTTATTCTTTTTTAATTTTATACTTTTGTTTGCATAGAAAAAAATTTTGGCATAAGCAGAATGGCAAATCCAAAACCCAAAAAAATTAAAAAGCGAATTTTTAGTTCCTGGTTTACATCCATGGTTAGCATTTCGCTTGTGCTTACAATGTTAGGTACGCTTGGCCTGATTTTGATTAACGCAGGACGGCTGGCCGAATATGTAAGAGAAAAAATAGGTTTTACGGTGGTTTTGCAGGACAATATGAACGAGGTGGAGGTCATCCGTTTTCAAAAGATGTTGAATGCTGCCGACTATGTAAAATCGACCCGTTATATCGACAAAGAGGCCGCAGCAAAGGAACTGGCGCAACAATTGGGTGAAGATTTTACGGGATTTCTGGGATACAATCCGCTTTTTGCCTCCATCGATGTAAAACTTTATGCACCATATACCCATGCTGACAGTTTGCTGATTATTGAAAAAAATCTTTCGGAATACCCGGAAGTAAAAGAGGTATATTATCAAAAAAACCTGGTTTCCGTCATTAATAAAAATGTAAGTAAAATAAGTCTGTTTCTGTTGATTTTAAGCGCGCTGCTTGCCTTTATATTTGTGGCTCTGATAAATAACACCATCCGTATTTCAATTTATGCACAACGTTTTAGTATAAACACAATGCAAATGGTGGGTGCAAGCAATTCGTTTATCCGAAAACCATTTTTACAACAGAGTTTATACTGGGGTGTTTACGGCGCTCTTATTGCCAGTGTGGTGGTGTTGGGTACTTTCTATACTTACAAAAAGGAACTTACAGGAGCAATTACTCCTGACGACATCAGCACTGCGGTGTTTGTTTTTGCACTGGTGGTGGTGCTGGGAATGCTGATTTCCTACCTTTCAACGATGCTGGCTGTAAACAAATATCTGAAATTGAAATTTGACGAATTATTTTAATCACTATCTTTAACCCGTCAATCAAATAAAATATGGCAAAAAAAGAAAAAGAAACAAAAACAGCAGGGTTTGCCCTGGGAAAAGAAAATTACCGGTTAATGGCCATTGGTTTTGCTATTATTGTGGTAGGATTTATTTTGATGGCCGGCGGAGGCAGCGATGACCCAAACGTATTTAACCCTGATATTTTTAGTTTCAGGCGAATAACGCTTGCCCCGGTAATTCTGTTGTTTGGCTTTGTTTTCGAAATATATGCCATCATGAAAAAACCCAAAGAAGATAAATAACTCCTGTTTTATGAACGAAACTCAGGCACTGCTTCTCGGACTCCTTCAGGGACTTACCGAATTTCTTCCGGTTAGTTCCAGCGGACATTTGGAAATAGGACACGCTGTTCTTGGTGTTCATTCTGAAAACAACCTGCTTTTTGCCGTCACCGTTCATGTGGCCACGGTTTTAAGCACCCTGGTGGTATTCCGTAAAGATATTGTTTCATTGTTCAAAGGCCTGTTTGCTTTTCAGTGGAATGAGTCAACCATTTATGTATCCAAACTTTTACTGTCGGCCGTCCCCGTAATGATTCTTGGCCTGTTGTTTCAGGAAGAAATTGAACAACTATTCACAGGCAATCTTGTTCTGGTGGGAAGCATGCTGCTGGTAACCGCATTTCTGCTGGGTTTTGCCCATTTTGCCAAAAAAGGTTCAAATAAAATAACCTTTGGTAAATCGTTAATTATCGGTATTGCCCAGGCTTTTGCCGTAATGCCCGGAATTTCGCGCAGCGGAGCAACCATTGCCACGGGGTTGTTATTAAAAACCAACAAAGACGAAGTTGCACGTTTTTCATTTTTAATGGTGCTGATCCCTATTTTGGGTGCCGCTTTTCTCGATATTATTGGTGGCGACTTTACTTCCGACGAAACCATTGGTGCAATCCCTTTGCTTATCGGCTTTCTTGCCGCTTTTATCTCAGGTCTTCTGGCTTGCGCATGGATGATCAAAATAATCAAAAAAGGAAAATTAATTTATTTTGCCATTTACTGTTTAGTTATTGGGCTAATTGCTATCTTTGCAGCTTAATTTTGGCTTATTTTGCGTAAACAGCTGTGGATTAGATTATTGGCATGATAAACCTCAAAAAGAACTACAATTTTTTAGAAGGGGAAATTTTGTTGTTTGATAAGGAACTCAACTGGACATCTTTTGATTTGGTTCAAAAGGTGCGCAATGCGTTGTGCCGTGAAATAGGTATTAAAAAAATGAAAGTAGGCCATGCCGGAACGCTGGATCCCCTGGCAACCGGATTGATGATTTTGTGCACCGGAAAAGCAACAAAAAAAATAGAAGAGCTTCAAAATGGAAAAAAAGAATACCTCGCCACAATAAAAATAGGCGCCACAACTCCCTCGTTCGACATGGAAACAGAAGAGGACAAAACCTTTGATTATTCACAAATTACTAAGGAAACCATAACAGAAGCACTGAAAAAGTTTGAGGGAGAAACCATGCAAATTCCTCCGGTATTTTCAGCTGTAAAGGTAAAAGGCAAAAGAGCATTTGAATATGCCAGAAACGGAGAAGAACTAAAACTTCAACCTAAAAAAATTGTTATTGAAATGATTGAAATCGAATCGGTTGAATTGCCTTTTGTAAAAATAAGAGTTGTGTGCAGCAAAGGGACCTATATTCGTGCCCTGGCACGCGACATTGGCGAAGCGCTAAATTGCGGGGCTTATTTAACCGGTTTGCAAAGAACAAAAATTGGAAATTATACAATTAAGGATGCTGTAAAAGTTGACTTTTTTTTAGAAAATTTACATGCCTTTGTAACCAAGTAAGTTTTCATACGTACAACGAGGCCTGAACCAAAAAAACCGTCGACGATACAAAATTACATCCGTAAAGATAAAATTGAAATAAAAACTAAAATAATTGGTATATGAAGCTATCGAAATTCAAGTACGATTTAGACGAAAAGAAAATTGCCTTACATCCGGCTGACAACAGGGATGAATCAAAATTGATGGTACTCAACAGAGCAACCCGTACCATTGAACATAAACTATTCAAAGACCTGCTTGACTATTTCGATGATAAAGATGTTATGGTATTTAACGACACCAAGGTATTTCCTGCCCGTTTGTATGGAAACAAAGAAAAAACCGGTGCCGAAATCGAAGTTTTTCTGTTACGCGAACTCAACCGCGAACAGCGATTATGGGACGTTCTGGTGGACCCGGCCCGAAAAATACGTATCGGGAACAAACTCTACTTTGGCGAGGATGATTTGCTGGTTGCCGAGGTAATCGACAATACCACCTCGCGCGGGCGAACATTGCGTTTTTTATTTGACGGCCCCTACGATGAATTCAAAAAAACCTTATACGGACTGGGAGAAACCCCCCTTCCGAAATTTATTAACCGCCCGGTCCAGCCCGAAGACAAAGACCGGTATCAAACCATTTTTGCCAAACACGAGGGGGCTGTGGCTGCACCTACTGCAGGACTGCATTTTAGCCGTGAGTTATTAAAACGACTTGAAATTAAAGGAATTGACTTTACGTATATTACACTTCACGTGGGTTTGGGCAACTTCCGCAGTGTGGATGTGGAAGACCTGACCAAACACAAAATGGATTCAGAACAAATTTGGATTAAAAACGAAGCATGCGATGTGGTAAACGGAGCAAAAACAGAAAAGAAAAATGTTTGTGCGGTTGGCACCACAGTGATGCGAACTCTGGAAAGCTCGGTTTCAACCCAGGGATTTCTGAAACCTTTTGAAGG
>JAFGDX010000209.1 GCA_016931875.1 Prolixibacteraceae bacterium | reverse complement strand
TTTTCGCTGCTTAAGGGGCGGTGCTGTAAATACCGTTTCACCCAGGGGGGAGTAATCAGCGGGGGTTTTCCAAACTTTTCGGCCATAAAATATTCAAACTTCGAAATTCCCATCATTAATGAAAACGGGATGTGTATCATTTTTCGCTTCTTCCCTGAAACTTCAGAAAGGATTTTAAAAAAATCGTTGTAGGAAACATTTATTCCGCCTAAAATATATTTTTCGCACGGAGCCCCTTTTTTCATGGCCTGAATATGGCCATTTACCACATCGTCGATAAAAACATAACTTCCGAGTTGGGTTCCACTGTCAGGAATAAACCTCCACGTTCCGTTCAAATACTTTTTAATCATGATGGTAACCGAGTTGCTTTTGTTCAGAAACCCTGGCCCGTATAAGCGTGGCGGATTAACGATTACTACATCGAGCCCTTTTTGGCAGTACTCCAGGCACAATTGTTCGGCCTGTTGTTTGCTTGTTTCATAATCGGTTAAATACTTCCCGGGCACAAGTGCGGTTTCATCCACTTCTTCTGTTTTTTTTGAAGGAGGAAGTGTGGCCGCGCTTGAGGTAAAAACCACTTTTTTAATGGAATTTTTGAGGGCTGCCTCCAATACATTTTTTGTGCCGGTAAAATTGGTTTTATACGCCAGGTTTTTATCCTTCGACCAAAGATTGGCATAGGCCGCCAGATGATACACCACATCGCAGCCTTCCATTGCTTTTTCCAAAACAGCCGTTGAAAACAAATCTCCCTTAAAAACGGAAACCTGTTCAGGAGAGAAGGTATTTAGTTTTTCCGGAGTTCGGGCCAAAACATGAACATGGTTGTCATCTTTAACCAATTTTTCCAGCAACCTGTTCCCAATAAATCCGGTAGCGCCGGTCATAAAACATTTCACTTTACTATCTGATTTTAATGTTGTTCATAAAAAGCCAAATTTTCTTTTTCGCTATAATGGAGGATGGTTTTCCCTGATTTTTACAAAGCGCAGCGCGGGATTAAATTTTATGGAAAAGTAATCGGAAAACACACTGAGTGTAATGTGCATAAAAACCGGTATCAGCAGGGTGCCCCGGGTTAAGGTAAAATAGCAGGCAATGGTGCCGAACACCAGTGCGCCAATGGCCTGCTCCTTTCCGTTCACCATGTGAATGGCCGAGTAAACCACCACATTTACTGCAATGGCCGGCCAAAATCCAAAACTGTTGAAACATTCATACAACAAAATTCCGCGAAACAAAAACTCGTAAGCCACCAAATAAATCATCCACCCCAGGGCATTAAAAACAAACATGCCCCAACTCCATTCAGTTGCATCTATCTGAAGCGAATTACCTTGCGGATTTGTTTTCCGGGTTAAAAACAAAACAAAAACGATAATGGCAGCCAGCAACAGAATTACCGGGATATTTGACCACAGCAGCAAAAAGCTGAATCCGAATTTATCAAACGACGAATCGAAAAAAACCACATAGAGCAGCCCCGGAATCATTCCCAAAAAAACAAAGCCTGTAAGTTTTCGCATAAAGAACCTGAACAGCGATTTCTGTGTTTTTTGCGTGTATTTTCCTTTGGCTAAATGCGTTAAAAATTTTGAATGGGCAATGTAATAATACAAATAAAAAAACAGGAGCACTCCGAAGATGACCACCGAAATTCTGCTTTCAGAAGAGAGATTTAACTGAAAATTCATGGCGTATTTTTTTATTGCTATACAATTTACAAAAAATGTGATGTATAACGTTTCAGAATAGAAAAAAGAATTTTGTGCTTAAATGGTATGGAGAGTTTCAACTTTTGAATTCCCTTTTATCAGAAAAGCAGAGACATCAGAAACCCCCTGCCAGATTAATTCTACAGATTTTACCGGTCGAGGCGATAATACAGTGCCAGCGAAATAACATTGTTAAACTGGTTGTTCAGCCAGTAATAATTGGTGGCATCATCACCCGGCAGCCCCCTGATGGGCAATACCGAATAGGCAAGCCGCAAATCCAGTTTCAGGCGGTCGAGCATGTCAAACTGAAAACCGACAAAAGGCTGCAAATCAAAAGTTCTGAATGTATTCTGGTCTTCTTTTACAAACTCGCCGTATTCATCAAACTCTTTGGCATGTACCAGATAGCCTGCTGAAACTCCGCCAACAATTGCGCTGTTGTTACTGGTTCTGAAACCTACAAAAACCGGAAGGTCGATATACCCAAGGCGCATAATGTACTTATCGGGTTCCTCTCCTTTTTTGATTCTGTTTCGGGCTCCCTTTTGCGAATATTTTATTTCCATTCCTGCAAAAACAGCCGGGGCAACATCGGTTTGCACAAAAGCGCCGGCCAGAATACCGGGTTTGTTGTAGCCTTTGTATGAATCGCCTTCCACCTGTGTGGCATTGTATCCCGCCAGAATTCCCCCTTCAAAACGCTGCGCAACAGCCACATTTACCAATAAAACAAAAAGTACCGGCAGTAAAAGTTTCTGCTTCATTTTATTTCCATTTTTCAAGTTCCTGTTTTAAAATCTTAACCCCTTTACCCGCTTTTTCCTGAATGTATGTAACATTTTTAGAATAAAGTTGCGGACGTCCCGGGTCGATAACAAATATAGGAATTTCCGGCTTAGCATAACTAACCAGCCCTGCTGCCGGGTAAACCACCAGCGAAGTTCCGATAACCACCAGGATATCAGCTCGCTGAACAATGGGGAGTGCATCATGTAATGCAGGTACTGTTTCGCCAAACCAAACAATATGCGGACGAAGCTGGCTCCCTTTTTCGCATTTGTCGCCCAGGTTCAGTTCCCAATGGCTGAGTGTGTAAATCAAATCCGGATCAACAGTACTGCGGGCTTTCCGCAATTCGCCGTGCAGGTGCATAACGCTGGTGCTCCCGGCCTGCTCGTGCAAATCGTCTACATTCTGAGTAATCACCTCAACATCAAAATCGTTTTCCAACGCTGCAATTCCCAGATGCCCCGCATTGGGTTTTGCCTCCCACAACTGTTTGCGGCGTTCGTTGTAAAACCGCAGCACCAGCTCCGGGTTTCGCTGCCAGGCTTCGGGGCTGGCTACTTCGGTAACATCGTATTGTTCCCACAGCCCACCCATGTCGCGAAACGTTTTCAGCCCGCTCTCCTGGCTCATGCCTGCTCCCGAAAGTACAACCAGTTTCTTTTTCATGTTCTGAAAATAGCGAATTTTGATGTATTCAAAGAAACATTCTCTCTTAAAATTCTTTCATTTCACAAGGGAATTATTGTTTTACAAAGGGTGACCATAGATAGTACTTAAGGGATTGTTTCTACCCTCACGGTACTATTTATAATACCAAAGAGAATTGTTTTGATAGCCATGGGTAAAACTCCGGTTAGCAAAGGGATTATTGACAATGTTTTAAGTATGTGACTGTTACTTCCGTTGAAAAAATTTTCAGAATTCTTAAATTGAAATCTCTACATTTGTACCCGTGATTGATCATGCTACCATAGAACGTATTTTGGATGCCGCCGACATTGTGGATGTGGTTTCCGATTTTGTTACACTTCGGAAACGCGGGGTGAACATGCTTGGGTTGTGCCCGTTTCACAACGAAAAAACGCCATCGTTTACGGTGTCGCCGGCCAAAGGAATTTTTAAGTGTTTTGGCTGCGGAAAAGGGGGAAACTCGGTGAATTTTATTATGGAGCACGAAAACCTCACTTACCCCGAAGCCTTAAAATGGCTGGCAAAAAAATACCACATCGACGTGGTTGAGGAGGAAGAAACCGAAGAACAAAAACAATTAAAAGACGAGCGCGAAAGTTTGATGATTGTTTCGGGCTTTGCACAAAAGTTTTTTACCCGCTTTTTGTGGACCGAAAACGAAGGACGCACCATTGGATTAAGTTATTTCCGCGAACGCAGTTTCCGCGACGATGTACTGAAAAAATTTGAAGTGGGTTATGCCCCCGACGGGAAAACTCCGTTTACTGAAGCGGCACAAAAACAGGGCTACAAAATCGATTTCCTCGAGAAAACAGGGCTTACCATTGTTCGCGACGACTGGCAGCGCGACCGGTTTGCCGGGCGGGTGATGTTTCCCATACACAACCTGGCCGGCCGCGTGATTGCTTTTGGCGGCCGTATTCTGAAAGACGACAAAAAATCGGCAAAATACCTCAATTCCCCCGAGTCGGAAATTTACCATAAAAGCAAGGTGTTGTACGGTATTTTTCAGGCCAAAAGAGACATGGCAAAAAACGACAAATGCTACCTGGTGGAAGGGTACACCGATGTGCTTTCGATGCACCAGGCCGGTATTGAAAACGTGGTCGCCTCATCGGGAACAGCGCTCACACCCGACCAAATAAGGCTTGTAAAACGGTTCACCCCCAACATTACCATTATTTACGATGGCGACGAAGCCGGAAT
>JAFGDX010000208.1 GCA_016931875.1 Prolixibacteraceae bacterium | reverse complement strand
TACAAAAAATCAACTGTCATGACCAATTTATCAAAGCGTAGAAATTTTATCAAAAGTGGCCTTGCTGCCGGCTGCACCCTACTTTTAACGAACAGTGTTTCTGCCCGTTTATTATCACATCTTCAGGTGGAAAATCCCGATCCCAAAAAACTCAATTATTGTGGTCACACCTGCCCAAATGACTGCAAGTTTTTAATCGCTTCTGAAAAAAATGATCCCGTTCTGAAAAAAGAGGCCTACGAAATTTGGGAAATGAAAACGCGGTTCGGAGTGACTGAATTCGACCCGGATAAGATTTACTGTTTTGGCTGCAAAACTAAAAATAAACCTGTTGGAATCCGACTCCAAAAGTGCGATGTAAGAAACTGTGCGATCGATAAAAACCTGGAATCTTGTATTGAATGCAAGGATTTAAAAACCTGTGAAAAAGATTTGTGGAAAAAATTTCCCGATTTTAAAAATGCAATCATTCAAATGCAGGTAAAGTATTTGAAAAACTGATTTTGCCTGAACAAAAATAGTATCCCCCAAAACCTTCTGTCATAATTCCAGGTATTTTAAAAATTCTTCGCGAACTGATTTATCGTTGAATTTTCCTGAATATTCGGCTGTAACTGTAGTACTGCTTTCGTCTTTAATTCCACGGCACGACACGCACATGTGTTTGGCATCGATAACGACAGCAACATCATCGGTTTTTAAAACTTTTTTAAGTTCGTTGGCAATCTGAACCGTTAAACGTTCCTGCACCTGTGGGCGACGCGCAAAATAATCCACAATCCGGTTAATTTTTGAAAGACCAATCACCTGTCCGCTTGAAAAATAGGCAACATGCGCTTTTCCGACAATAGGCAGAAAGTGGTGTTCGCAAAACGAATTCATGTTGATGCTTTTTTCCACCAGCATTTCGCCGTATTTGAATTTGTTTTCAAAAACCGAAACTTTGGGTTTATTGGCCGGATTCAGACCATAAAATATTTCATTTACAAACATTTTGGCCACCCGGTGCGGAGATCCACTCAAACTGTCATCAGTTAAATCGAGCCCCAACGTATCCATAATATCCCGGAACTTATCTTCAATAATCTCCATTTTTTCCTTGTCCGATAAAACAAATGCATCTTTCTTCAAAGGCGTTTCAATTGATGTGGCTATATGATTGTCGCCAACTACATTGAACCCGTTTAGCTCTTTTTTTGAATGTCCGTTACCGTTTATTTTGTTTTCCCCGTTTATTCCTTTTAGTATTGTTCCTTCTTTCATTGCTTTCTGTTTCTGTATTTAAAAATTAATAAACGATATTTAAAACAGGCAAGCGGTTTTTTTGTTTAGGATTGAATGATATTTTTTTAAACAAACCAGGTTCTTCTGTTCCAAAACACAACAAATTCAGTTGTTTAAACGCCCATTCAAAAAAGGAATCATTAAAAGAAGTTTGTCCGCCAATCATAATTTCCAAACAATTGGTTATTTTTAAATTTTTCAAATCATTTAAACCGAAATTACTGCTATGAAAAAGACTCTTCTGGTTCCGGTATTTCTATTTTTTCTGAATTTTATGTATGCACAACAGGAAATGACAGGGGATTTTTTGAACCTGAACAAACCTGAACGACTGGAATGGTTTAAGGCGCAGGGCTTTGGCATGTTTGTGCATTTTAGTTTCGACAGCCAGTTGGGCGTAGTTATCAGCCACTCCATGGCCGGTGCTTCCGATGATTATTTAAACCGTTTTGTAAACGAACTGCCCAAAACCTTCAACCCAAAAGATTACAACCCGGTTGAAATGGCCAACCTGGCAAAACTGGCCGGAATGAAATACATAGTTTTTACCACCAAACACCACTCCGGATTTTGCATGTGGAACACCCAAACCACCCATTTCAACATAATGAACACGCCGTATGGAAAAGACCTCATTCAGCAATATGTTGAAGCCACACGCAATGCAGGACTGGCCGTGGGTTTTTATTATTCACCTGAAGATTTTAATTTTTTGTATGAAAACGGATTACAGGTAAGACGGCGGTTTCCCGAGCCCATTCCTCAAAATATTATGACAAAATATCTGGAACTGGTTGAACTGCAATGCATGGAGTTGATGGCTCAATACGGCGAAATTGATATCATTTTTTTTGATGGCGGCGAAGGCCCGCTGCAGGAAAAATGCAAGGAAGTGGTTTGGGAACTGCAACCCAATATTGTGGTTACGCGCGGAGCCATAAAAACACCCGAACAAACACTTTTGGGGATTGCCTCCGATGAACCGTGGGAATCGTGCATAACCATGGGAACACAGTGGGCCTACAAACCAACCAACGAAGAATACAAAACCGGGGCGCGGTTGATTGAGATACTGATTGAAACCCGCGCCAAAGGTGGAAATTTACTATTAAATGTGGGGCCAAAACCCAATGGCGAACTGCCGGAACAACAAGAGGAAAATTTGCGCGAAATGGCCGCCTGGAATTTTATAAATAAAGAATCGGTTGAAAAAACAGGTCCCTGGATTCTGCCCAACGAAGGAGATATTTGGTACACCTGGAAAGCGGATGAAAATACATTATACGCTTTTTTAACCCAAATTCCCGGCTGGGAAAGAGGAACACGCAGGGAGTTTGTTTTGAAATCGGTGTTGGCATCTGAAAATACGCAGGTGAGTGTTTTGGGGCAATCGGGTGAACTGGTGGAATACCAGCCCGGAACTGATGCAAAAACAAGGTTTGAACAAAAAGAAGACGGGCTTTATATTTCGTGTGTGAGAGCACAACGAATTTACAATAACAGCCAATGGACAAACCCGGTGGTTTTAAAACTTACCAATGTTGAACCAGCACTGGAGCCTCCGGTAGTGGTTACAAAAGCGACAACAACAACCAACGCTGGAAATATGGAAACCATTATTTTTAATGGAGAAGTTGTAAAAACGGGAGATGCTGAAAAACTGAAGGTTGGTTTTCAGTACCGGGAATATGCGGGCTTTGTTGAAGAACTCTATTCTGATGAATGGAAAGAAACAACCACCGTTCCAATCTCGAAAACCGCTGAATTCAGTATAAAACCCAATCTCAGAAAATCGGGGAAAGAATACCAGATAAGAGCATTTACCGACCACCCGAAACTGCGTGTGTATGGCGATGTTATCAGGGTCCGGTTTTAATCTACACCCTTTACTTTCATTTGCAGAGTGTAAACCGAAGTGCGCGCGGTGATAAAAAGTATATTTCGTTTTTTGCCTCCAAAACAAACATTTGACGGATTTTCAGGTACTTCAATTTCCTGAACCAATTCTCCTTTTGGCGAATAAATCCAAACTTTTCCCGAAGTAAGGTACACATTTCCTTTATTGTCAATGGTCATTCCGTCAGACCCTTTTGGGGCAAAAAAAGTTTTGTTGCTCAAACTGCCATCCGGTTGAATATCGTATTTCCATATTTTACCATCGTTGATATCTGAAACATACAATATCTTTCCGTCAGGTGTGCCAATCAAACCATTGGGTTGTTTAAAATCGTCAATCACACGCGCAATTTCACCCTTCGGATTCAGATAGTAAACTCCCCTCACCTCCTGTTCTTCGCCGCGTCCTTCTTCCCACCATTTGCGATGATAATAGGGATCTGAAAAATAAATTCCTCCGTTGGGTGCGATCCATAAATCATTGGGAGCGTTCAACAAATTGTCGTTATATTTTTCGTGAATAACATGTAGTTTTTTGTCGTTATCAAAATAAGCGAGTTGATTATATAAATCGGCACAGGTAACCAGCTG
>JAFGDX010000207.1 GCA_016931875.1 Prolixibacteraceae bacterium | reverse complement strand
TCAGCAGCTATTTTCCTGAATTTGAAACCAGTCCGTCATGTCACAGTGCAACAAATCTGTTTACTGAATAAAACCCGGAAATCATAAAAAAATCGCAACTGCTCATTTTTATTGACCTTGTTCATTTCATAAAAAAAGGAAAAATAAAGCCTGCCTTTTTCTGAAATCAGTTTCACAGGTGTAGTCTGTTGGTGCAGTTTTTATCCTCCCAGTTGGCGCTTAAAATCAGTTTTCCGAGTTGTAAATAACTCTTTTTTAATGAATATCATCATCAATTTTCTTTTGTAAAATGCAACAGAAAGTAATTTGTATGTAACTCAAATTTCGCCCGATCAGAAAAAATTGTGATATTTGGAAAATTTTTCACTTACTTGAATAACAGTAAACCAAATAGAACACTTCTGGTTCGGTTAAAGGCGGGAGACATGCTGGCCTTCGATGATGTGTATAAATTATACAGCAACCGGCTGTTTGGTTTTGTTTTGCGTTACGTGAAATCGGAAACCGATGCCGAAAGTATTGTTCAGGATGTGTTTGTGAAAATTTGGGAAACGCACAAAAAAATTGATCCAAAGTCTTCGTTTGAATCCTATATTTTTACCATTGCCTACAATTCAACAATAAGCCTGTTGCGAAAGCGGATAAGCGACGCACGGTTTCGGGAGCACCTGAAAAACCGGCAGATGATTGAAGAAGCTGACAGTGTTATCGGAGAACTTCACTACAATGAATTAAAAACGGCCATTGGTGTGCTGCTGGAGCAACTGACTCCCCGGCAAAAAGAAATTTTTTTAATGAGCCGCGAAAAGGGATTCTCGAATGATGAAATTGCCGCAAAACTCAATATTTCAAGCAATACGGTTAAAAACCATTTGGTGTCGGCTTTGGCATTTCTGAGGTCGAAACTAAATAACGGAGGCCTGGTTTCGCTGCTGTTTATCCATCTTTTCCTGTAATAAGAAATAGAAAAAATAGTTGAAAGGAATACAATCGAAACATTTTTGTTTCGCTAAAGATTTTATGAGAAAATAGAAAAATTTCAGGTGAAGAGTGGCGAATTTTGAGTTTGAAGCATTGCTTATTATGAGGCATTTACAAAAGAAAGTGCATTTATTTAGAAAAAAATACAAAAAAAATTGATTTTGTTCTGGTCCAAAACAGTGGGGGTTGCGTATTACTGTTAAACTATGACAGAATGAAACATCGCATAGTTTTGAGTTTAGTTAGATAAGTTGTGCCTCCCTTGTTTTTGGGAGGCACTTTTTTGGAAAGAAAATGACAGAAGACCTTCTTGATAAATATTTAAATGATAACTGCACCGCTGATGAACTTCAGGCGATAATCCGGTGGATGGACTCGGAGGCTTTGCAAAAAAAAGAGGTAAAAAAGGCCTTCACCCAATGGGAGAAGTATCAGCCCGGCGAACGCTTTTTGGAAGAAGAACGCTCGCTGGCCCTGTTGTACAAAATACACCACGAAATAAACATTCAACAGCAAAAAAACAAACCGGAAACCACAATTCACCGGATTGGCACTATTTTAGCAAAGGTAGCTGCTGTGTTATTTCTTCCGGTTGCAGGTATCCTGTTTTTCTGGCTGATGGAAAAACAACATACCATTAACTCTTTTACAGACGCAACCGTTGATTCGCTGGAAATTATTGCTCCGGTTGGTTCACAAACACTGGTACAGTTGTCGGATGGCTCGGAAGTTTTTCTCAACTACGGCAGCCGATTAAAATATCCGAAGTATTTTACCGGGCCCGAGCGCGAAGTGGTGTTAACGGGCGAAGGTTATTTTAATGTAAATACCAACCCTGAAAAACCTTTTGTAGTGAAAACCGGAAATCTGCGGGTGAAAGCTCTCGGCACTGCTTTTAATGTGATGGCCTACCCCCGTGATACAAACATAGAAACAACCTTGGTTGAAGGGAAACTGGAAATAACCCGCCAGCGAAGCAATGGTTCGGTGCACTCAGTTGGAATTCTGACTCCCGGGCAACATTTGGTGTACAACCTGCAAACCAACAATTTTATTTGTACCGAGGGAGAAATTGATGAGTATATTTCCTGGAAAGACGGGAAACTGATATTCCGCAATGAATCGATTGTAAATATTGCCAATCGCCTGGGGCGGTGGTACAATGTGGAATTTGAGATTAAAGATGCAGAAGCGAGGGATTTTACCTACACTGCTACATTTGTTGACGAAACCGTTTATCAGATTCTCGATTTAATGGCGATTGCAACACCCATAAAATACAAAATTGTTCCGCGCCTGAAACTACAGGACGGGTCCTTTTCAAAACAAAAAATTATTATCGAAAGAAAATAAGTACCTAACAACAGTAAACTATTTTATGCCTATGAAAAGCTGAAAAATTTAACAGAAACAAAAAGGGAGATGCGCCAACATCTCCCCGGTTATTAAAAAATTTTCCCTGTACAGAATGTTACAGGGCATTTTCTAACTACAACATTATAAAAGTATGAAAAAACTTAAATTAATTTTCGCACGGGGGTATTTATCTTCCGGTGCTGCCAAAATGTTAATGGTCATGAGACTAACAACCTTTTTATTTTTTTTGTCTGTTTTGAGTGCGTTGGCAGGTCAAAGCTACTCTCAGGGCAAAAAACTTACCCTTGAATTGAAAAATGCAACTGTTCAGGAGGTGCTTTCTTCCATTGAGGACCAAAGTGAGTTCTATTTCCTTTACAGTGAAAAAGTAGTAGATGTTCAACGTAAAGTTTCGGTTGATATTGAGGGACAAAATGTGGAACCCGTGTTAAATTCGCTGTTTGAGGGAACCAATGTGGTTTATTCCATCCGCGACAGAATTATTGTACTTTCCACACCCGACATCATTGACGAGGCTACTCAGGCAGCCTTTCAACAGCTGCGTGTAACAGGAAACATAACCGATGAAGCCGGTGCACCGCTCCCCGGAGTTACAGTTTTGGTGAAAGGCACCACCCAGGGAACCGTTACCGATTTCGACGGGAAATATACCATAAACAATGTTCCCGGCGACGCCACGCTGGTATTTTCTTTTGTGGGAATGCAAACACAGGAAATTCCGGTTGCCGGTCAAACTACCATTGATGTTACATTATTAACCGACGCCATTAATGTGGATGAAGTGGTTGTGGTAGGTTACGGAACCATGCAAAAACGAGAGGTAACCAGTTCCATCACTTCAGTGAGCGATAAAGAATTAATTCCCGGGGTTTCGGGAAATCCTTTGATTGCCATGCAGGATAAAGTTACCGGGTTAACCATTCAGTCGAGCAACGGAACCAGTCCGAATGCCGGAACATCGGTTCAGCTGCGTGGTGTTGCCTCGGTTCTTGCCGGTCAGGGGCCGCTTATCGTAATTGATGGTGTCCCGGGTGGTAGTTTGAACTCCGTAAGCCGGGAAGACATCCAATCGATCGATATTCTTAAAGATGCTTCTGCAGGTGCTATTTACGGAACACGCGCTGCAGGCGGGGTAATTTTAATTACAACCAAACAGGCCAAAGAAGGAAAAATCAGGCTGACTTATACATCTGAATTCACAACCGAAACCATTCGCAGAAAACCGGATGTGCTTTCAGCAAAAGAATTTGTTGAAAACGGACTTGGCCAGGATTATGGCAATGTTACCGACTGGTACGACGAAGTTACCGTAGATCATCCTTTCCGTCAGCGCCACCACGTAAATTTGAGCGGCGGATCGGCCACTTCAAAAATCTATGCCACTTTTGTTGCATCCGATCAGGAAGGGATTGCCATTGGCGACAAACGAAGTGAAGTAGGAGGCCGTATAAATGCCAATTTTACTTTGCTCGATGGTTTTGCTGAAATTATTGCCCATACCGACTATCGGAAAACCAACAGCGACAAATCGCACAACGGTATCTTTAATCAGGCTTTAAAATTAAATCCAACTTTATCGCCGTATGATGAAACACAGGCAAACGGATTAAACGTTTGGACAGGCGGATGGGAATATTACAACCCGGTTGCCGACATTCGGTTGCGCGACGACAACGGTGCCAACAATTACTTTTTGGGAGATGTTACCTTAAAACTGAATCTTACCCGAAACTGGAGCACACAGGCCATGATTGCAACCCGAAACAGCCAGTGGCGAAATGTGTATTACGAATCAGCACAACACAAATCATCTCTGGACAACAACCGGGATGGATATGCCAGCCAGGAATACGGACAAAATAATGACAAAACGTTTGAATGGATTACCAGTTATCTGAATGATTTTAACGGACATGTTATTAATGCCGTAGGCGGATACAGTTTTCAGGAGTTTAACGGAGATGGTTTTAATATGAACAATGCCAATTTTCCGGTGGATGGTATTAAAGCCTGGGACATGGGAAAAGGCACCTACCTTTCTACCGGCCGCGCCGGTATGGGTTCATGGAAAGACCCGCGCACACGTCTGATCGCTTTCTTTGCCAGGGCCAACTATTCATACAACGACAAATACATGATCACCCTGAGCGGCCGCTATGAAGGTTCATCCAAATTTTACAAGGACAACCGCTGGGGGCTGTTCCCGGCTGTTTCGGGAGGATGGCGTATCAGCAGCGAACCGTTTATGGAAGATTTTTCCTTTATCAGTGATCTGAAATTACGCGCCGGTTACGGTGTTACCGGTAACCAAAGCTTTAGCCCCGGTGTGGCTACACGTATGTATTCTTCGGATACATGGTGGCTTGTAAATGGCGACTGGCTTTATACTTACGGTTCGGCTCATAACCAGAACAAAGATCTTCAATGGGAAGAAAAGAAAGAGTTAAACATTGGTGTTGACTTTGCCTTGTTCAACAACAAACTGGAAGGTAAATTCGATATTTATGATCGTACGGTGGATAAAATGATTTATGATATTTCTGTTTCTGTTCCGCCGGCCATCCACGATAAAACGACCATGAACGTAGGTAGCCTGAAAAATACCGGCTGGGAAGCAGAGATAACCTACAATGCAATTCATACCGGTGATTGGGACTACAACACGACCATGCGTTTGTCGCATAATAAATCAGTGCTCGAAAGTCTTTGGGGAAGCCAGACCTACTGGGACAGGGTAGGATTTCCTGCTCCCGGGTCTCCCGGAACGGCAGTCAGACTGTATCCGGAACAAGAAATCGGTCAGTTTTATGTGTGGCGTTTTGCCGGATTTACCGAAGAAGGAAACTGGATGTTGTATGACAACGAAGGAAATGCATTTGATGTGACCGAACGTACAAAAACCAACGAAGACAAAGATTTTGTAGGAAATGCCATCCCAAAACTCCGCTTGTCATGGGATCACAATCTTCGTTATAAAAACTGGGAACTGAATGCATTCTTCACCAGTTGGATTGGTCACGACGTGTTCAATACCATCAATATGTATTATGGCCTCCCAAATGTGGAAGAACAAAACGTTCTGCGCGATGCTTTTGAAAAACATAAAAATGTAAAAGGCGAAAAGGAACTCTCTGATTACTGGATTGAGGATGCTGATTTTCTGAAATTAAAAGCGCTGACTGTTCGTTATAATTTTGATGTTTCCAACATCAACTTCTTTCAAAATGCCAGCGTTTATGTAACCGGAAGAGATTTGTTCACCATTACAAAATATTCAGGCATGGAACCCGAATCGAATATTAACGGTCTGGATCCCGGATTTGAGTGGCATGATAATATTTATCCGCGAACACGCACATGGACTTTAGGTGTTCAGTTAACTTTCTAATTTATAAAAATTGAATCATGATGAAATTTAAATATTTAAGCTTGCTCCTGCTTCTGCTTTTCGCAGGAATCGGTTGTACTGATTTGGAGGAAAAATGGTACAGCTCTGTTGTGCCCGAAACATTTTTCAAAACCGAAAAAGATGTAAAAGCTGCTTTATACAGGCCGTTTACCCATGCCCGCTGGTATGTAACCGGAGATCGCTGGAACCTGCAGGAATATACCGCCGACCAGTTTGCCATTACCACAAAAGGGCCACACTGGTACAACGGTGGCGAAAACTACAGATATCACTATCATACATGGACCATTAACGATGGCTGGATTTGGGAATCATGGCGCGGAACTCTCATGGGGGTTGCCCTTGCCCTGGACACAAAACAGGATCTTGAAAACCTGGATTACAGCACCGTTGGTTTGACTGATGCAGACAAGGCCGACCATTTGATGCAATTGCAAACCTTAATCGCCTTCTTTTATATGCGCGGCCTCGATTACTTTGGAGGATTGCCCATTTTTACTTCCAACGAAGGTGAAAACTTGCCACGCAGCACGGATAAAGAAACCTTTGATCACGTTGAAAAGCTCTTATTGGAAGCCATTCCAAGTTTGCCTAAAAAACAAACCGGAGAAAAGGAGGAGGGAGCCATAAAACAGGCTGCTGCCGCAACCATGCTGGCACAACTTTATTTTAATGCCGAAGCTTATATTGGAGAGAACCGTTTTAACGAATGTGCAACAATTTGCCAGGATATCATCGATGGGAAATATGGTGAATATTCCCTCGATCAGGATTGGTTTGGCCCACATGATTTCTATAATAATGATTCACCGGAAATTATTTGGTCAACACCTTCTGAATTTAATAAACTGCAGTATGACTGGTTCTGGAATTATTTCTTTCATTACGAAACGTTCAAATACTTCGGACTGGATGGTGGAGCCTGGAATGGTGCACACATGCAGCCTTCACGCAACCCGGCCGGCGATATTTATGGAGGCTTTAAACTGGGAAAACCTTATGAAAAGTTTGATGACGGTGATTTGCGCAAAAAACCATATGTATACAAGGGCGGTGGCAAATATGAAGGAATGTTTTTGGTTGGACGCCAGGAAAGCCCCTACGGAACATCCTACGGAACACAGGAATACAAAGGTGAGGTTATTTCTTTTGTTGACCAGGTTGCCCGGTTCACCAAAGTAGGAAGCGACTATCCGGATATTGAATCGCTGTCGTCAACCATGGCTGACGGGGAAGAAAACAGCGGTGTCCGCCTGGTGAAAGTCCCGCAGCCTAATCTTACTGATGAATCATTGCGCTGGGGAGCCGACCATCCAATCATTCGTCTGGCAGAAGTGTATTACATGCTGGCAGAATGTAAATTGCGTAACGGCGAAAAAGATGCTGCGGCACAATTAATAAATCAGGTGCGGGCTCGTAATTTTGAAAACGGAGATGACCCAAATCCTGCCACTGCTGACAATCTCGATAAATACCGCATGCTCGATGAATGGGGAACCGAATTTCTGGGCGAAGGAAGACGACGTACCGACCTTATTCGCTGGAATGCATTTGTAACCGAAGCATGGTGGGATCATGAATCCTCCGGATCTGAACACCTGCGTCGATTCCCGGTACCTCAAAATGCGCTCTCCGGAAATAATGCGTTGGAACAAAATCCGGGCTATTAAAACTTAAACCAGTTAAAATAAAAAGAAAGCGCTGTCACCTTTTTTGTGCCGGCGCTTTTTATTTGCATCTTTCCCTGAATTTTCCTCCAGTCGTTTGTACCCCAATTTTCTGCATTATTTTATTGTTTGCAGAAAATGTATTCGTTGCATAATGACAAAAAAAATGGGAAACAGCAAAAAGCAGTTCCCATATTATCGTCAACTATTTTTTTGAATTAATTCACCCTGCTTTAAGCCGTTGGATACTGGAACGCACCAGTTTTTCTTCCGCATATTCCCTGGTAATTTTCAGCTCTTCAATTTTTTCTGAAGGAGAATCAAACATGGCATCGTTCATAATACTTTCACAGATGGATCGTAACCCTCTGGCTCCCAGTTTAAATTCCACCGCTTTTTCAACAATATATTGTAAGGCTTCTTCGTCAAAATCAAGTTTAATATCGTCAATCTGAAACAATTTTTTGTATTGTTTTATCACCGAATTTTTGGGTTCGGTAAGAATCCGCCGCAATGCATCCTCGTCAAGCGGATCGAGATGGACCAAAACCGGCAAACGCCCTATAATTTCGGGAATTAAGCCAAACGACTTTAAATCCTGAGGAGCGATGTACTGCAACAGGTTTTCGCGTTCAATACGCTGTGTTTCTTTAGCGGCACTGTAACCAATAACCTTTGTATTTAAACGGTTGGCAATTTTGCGTTCAATTCCGTCAAAAGCTCCGCCGCAAATAAACAGGATGTTTTTGGTATCCACCGGGATTAATTTCTGCTCCGGATGTTTTCTCCCTCCCTGTGGCGGAACGTTTACAATGGAACCTTCCAGCAATTTTAACAATCCCTGCTGAACGCCTTCTCCTGAAACATCGCGGGTAATCGACGGATTATCGCTTTTACGGGCGATCTTGTCAATTTCATCCACAAAAACAATTCCCCGCTCCGCTGCTTCAACATTGTAATCAGCCGCCTGCAAAAGTCGTGTCAGCAGGCTTTCAATGTCTTCGCCCACATAGCCGGCTTCAGTAAGCACGGTAGCATCAACAATGGTAAACGGCACATGCAGCATTTTGGCGATGGTTCGTGCCAGCAGGGTTTTCCCTGTTCCCGTTTCGCCAACCAAAATGATGTTTGATTTTTCAATTTCTGTTTCATCATCATCAAAAGGTTGTGTTAGCCTTTTGTAGTGATTGTAAACCGAAACCGAAAGTATTTTTTTTGCCTGGTCCTGCCCGATGACATATTGATCGAGAAATTCCTTGATCTCTTTTGGTTTCAAAAGTTTGGCCCCGTCAAGATCAAATGAGCTGTCTTTTTTTATTTCTTCCTGAATAATGGAATGCGCCTGTTCAGCACAACGGTCGCAAATATGCCCGTCGATACCGGCAATCAGAAGGTTTACCTCTCTTTTTTCCCTTCCGCAAAAAGAGCACTTATCCGATCTGTCTTTTCCTGCCATCTTTAATTATTTCGAAGTAAAATTTCGTCTATCATTCCATAATCAACGGCCTCTGTTGAGGTCATCCAGTAATCACGGTCGGCATCTCTTTCAACCTGTTCGTAGGTTTTACCTGAATGTTCGGCAATGATAGTGTACAGTTCTTTTTTAATTTTTAAAATCTCACGTGCAGTAATTTCGATATCCGAAGCCTGCCCCTGAGCACCACCCATAGGTTGGTGAATCATAACTCTCGAATGCTTTAACGCAGAACGCTTGCCTTTTGTTCCGGCTGTTAACAAAACGGCTCCCATTGAGGCAGCCATTCCGGTACAAATTGTGGCAACATCAGCCGAAATATACTGCATGGTGTCATAAATTCCGAGCCCTGCATGCACCGAACCTCCCGGGGTGTTAAAATAAATCTGGATGTCTTTTGTCGGGTCGGTCGATTCCAGGAAAAGCAACTGTGCCTGAATAATATTGGCAACCGTATCGTCAATCGGTACTCCCAGGAAAATAATCCTGTCCATCATCAATCTCGAAAAAACATCCATCGATGCTACATTTAACTGTCGTTCCTCAATAATGGTTGGCGAAATGTAATTGCCATACATCGATGAATAACGCTCCATGGTAAGGCTGCTGATTCCTTTATGTTGAGTTGCGTATTTTTTAAATTCGTTGTGATCTTTCATAGTAAAAACTAATATATAAAAAATAACTTTGTAAATCTCATTTCAATAATGGTTTACAAAGTTACAAAAAAGTTCTTTGCTGAAGATTCAGGCAAAGTTTATTTCATCATTTCATTAAATTCTTCCTGCGAAACTTCTTTTTCCTGGATGTTTACTTTTTCTTTTACCAACGCTATTACTTTATCTTCGTAAAGCCGTTTGAATATCCGTTCTCTTTCTTCCGGTTTTTCCAGAATCATCTTTGCAAACGAATCCAGCTGTTCTTCCGGCACATCATAAATTCCGTACTGACTGTACTGTGCGCGCGCCATTTGTTTGGCAAAATCCTCTGTTTCCCCGGGAGTAACTTTCAGTTCGTTTTCCTTGATGATGGAATCTTTGATTAACTGCCATTGCAAATCTTCAATAAAATAAGAAAACTCGCCGTCAATTTGTTCTTCTGTAACATCTTTGTTGGCCGCAATCAACCAACGTTTCAAAAACGCCTCCGGCAACTCAACTTTTGTTTTTTCAAGAAGAGCATTGCGGGCATCAATGGCAAATTTCTGGTTGGAAGAATACACCAGGTTGGCGGCTATTTCTTCTTTTATTTTATTTCTGAAGTCTTCAACTGTTTTTATTTCAGTTTCTTCGCCATACACTTTTTTGAACAGTTCTTCGTTGATTTCAGCTTTTTCAAACTGAAGTATTTCGGTGATGGTGAATTTGAATTCGCTGTTCAGGTCATGCGCTTCTTCATGTTTAATATTTAACATGTGGCCCACTTCATGCCGGTCTTCAAATGCTTTTACCGGGTCGAAAACAAGCGTGTCATCTTTTTTACGGCCAATAAATGCATTTTTAATTTCCTCATCTTTCATCATGTCAACTGCCAGCAGAACACCTTTGGGTTGAATTCCGTCCTCAATCGCTTCTCCGTTTTCATCAAGCTGAACAAAATCGCCCCGAACCGAGCTGTCGTTTTTTACTTCCTCAGCCGGAATATTTTTCCCCAGTTGCGAAGCGACCATATCTACCTGCTGGTCTATCATTTCTTCTGAAACGGCAATGTTGTAATAGTCATATTTACTCCGTTTATCGAGGGTCACTTTCACCTCGGGAGCCAACGCAATATCAAAAATAAACTCGAAATTTTCGTCGGTTTCCCAGTTGATGCTTTTTTGCTGTTCTTCATTTGGAAGCGGTTCTCCCAAAATGTTCAGCTTTTCTTCAACCAGATATTTCGATAAATTTTGTGAAAGTATTTTATTTACCTCATCCACAAGTACAGCTGT
>JAFGDX010000206.1 GCA_016931875.1 Prolixibacteraceae bacterium | reverse complement strand
TTATCTCCCGGAGTTCCAACACTCAGTTTTGGCTGGAAAAAAGGGGTTTTCCTCTCCGAAAGAGAAGACCGGCTTTTTGACTTTATATTTTTTTCGGCATGTACCAAAATTTACTGCTTCACTTTTATTCTTCAACCACTACTTTTTTTATTCTGGAAATATCCTGCCATTTCAGTTCCAATGTGTATTTTCCGGGATCGGTAAACATCCCTTTTCCCAGGGGCCATTCCAATACTGCGGGCTTTCCGCATAATATATTAAGATTGATTGTTGTTCCGTTCTGAACGGTTAAGTCCCATACGACACATGGTTTTCCATCGATAAACAACTTTGTATTTGAAACATCAAAAGGGACACTTTTTTCACCGTCGCAGCTAATTTTCATTCCTACTTTAAAATCCGAAAGTCTGTGTAGTTTCACCCTTTCTGAACTTACCAGCAAATCGATATGGACATCATTATTCATATTGAGCTTAAATTACTGTATTGTTTATAAATCGGAGAACCGAAGCGCCGGCTTTGTTAATCATCATGGTTCCGCCGGGGAACATAAAAAATGCCTGTACAGTGTTGGTAAACAACCGCCCCTGTGCATCCGATTCGCCATCAATTTTATAACGGTTCGGAATAACCCATTCAAAGGTTCCGAAAGAAAAGGGTGCCGGAACGGCATGCCATGCCGCGTGATCGCGCAATCCTGTATTGTTGTCGTTAAACGGCAGATAATCGGGGTTTGGATGGTGAAAAATAGTGGCTGCCGCAAACTGGTTAAAATACCCGGAAACATTGGTTGCAGGCCCGGGAACTTCGAGCCACTGAGTGCGCCCAAAATTCACATTCAACGGATTAACCGTTACGTCGTTTATCATACATGCGCCGGCAGTTCCTGCAGGAATTCCGTGACGGGTGGCAACCACCATACTTAAATTATTTGGCGGAATCACGGTAAACGGAATCACCCTTGTTCCACCCGGGGTAGTGAGGGTAATCGTTGGATTTGACGCAGTGGGCGGTGCTTCCCAAACGATATTTGAACCTGTGTTTAACCCAATAATGTGCCCGCCCGAGACCGTCCAGGTTCCGGATGTGTTGGCGGTAAAACGTACTCGCTCTCCCACCCCCACTGTGGTGCGGGTATCAGCGGTTCCGTCCGGGGCGTTTTTTAGTGTTTCAGAAGTAATAACCGGAGGTGCTGTTGGTGGCGGAACTACCGGTACCGGCGGAGGCAGCGCAGGTGCACCACCTGAATACAGCGCATCAAGCGCCGACATGGTATTGGGCCCGAGAACACCATCGGCGGAAAGTGATGATGCCCTCTGGAAATCCATTAATGCCCGCCGTGTTTCATTGCCAAAAATACCGTCTACCCCAAACCGGGGAAGTGGAAAACCAGCGTCAACCAGGGCCTGCTGCATCAGCGACACAGATGCTCCGGAATCTCCCACACGCAAAACACGTTCATCGTCAAAAACAGCTTCCAAACCGTGATCTCCCGAAAAACGCGCTGCCGAAAGATCATGGCCATCGCCTATGGTCATTTGCAAACGCGAAGGAATCATCCCCTTTTGCTGAATGGTGTGTGTAAGTTCATGCGCCAGCAGATGTTTGCCTTCATTCGACTGCGGCTGGTATTTTCCTTCATTAAAATAAATATCCGTGCCGTGTGTAAAAGCCTGAGCGCCCAGTTGTTTATTCATCTGAACTGCTTTTGCACCGGTGTGAATATTTACACGGCTGAAATCGGCGCCAAACCCACGTTCCATTTCAGCCCGTGTTTTTTTATCCATTTTGTTTCCGGTACCAGTTGTGCTTTTTATTCCCTGCTCTGTAGCCGGATTCACCGCAGTTTGGCCTTCTGCGCTTGCCTGAACAGGTTCTTCCTCTTCTTCCACCTGCCCGGCAATGTATTTTTCATTTTCAGGCCCTTCAAAACCCTGTCCGGTTTTGGCCTGAAGTTCTTCCTCTTCTTCCTCAGGTTGCATTTGCGCCATTTCTTCTTCTTCTTCCTCCGCGGGCTGTGGCTGCAACAATTCTTCTTCTTCCTCTTGTTTTTGCAGTGCGCCTGTCAGTTTGGTCTGAATTTCTTCCTCCTCTTCTTCCTGTTTTTGAACCACCGGCGTAATGGCCTCGGCCAATGGTTTTTCCTGGACCGACCAGTTGCTGTATGAGGGATGAGAATTTTCCGTCGCACCAAAAAACTGTTCATTTCCTGTGTTCGACTCGTTTACCACTCTATCGGCAACTGCGTCGGCCTCCACCTCATATTTATCTCCCGGATGGCCAACCGACAATTTTGCCTGTACACCAAAAAAACCAGAGCTGTTTTGTGCCATAATAAAAGGTGACCTTCCTTTTGTCCGTCGTATTCTTCTGCTAACCTTTGTTCTCATCTTTCCTGTGCTTTACCAGTCGATGTACAATAACTTTTGCATCCACGGAAGTTTTATCAATGACAAATTCCATGAAATTTTCTCCAGCAAAACATCCGGTGTCATACGTTCCACAATCAGTTTAAAACTGTGTTCATTCTGAATCAGTATTCCTTTGCGCTGAAGAAACATTTGCCGCAACCCGTCGGGCGATGTATTTTTTAATGCCGGCCAGTTTTTTACCACCGCTTCGAGCAGTGTTTTTGATTCCTTTCTGATTTTTGGTGTTACTAAACTCTCTTTCTGAATGGCTGTTTTTAACGGTATTCCACACAAAAACTTTTCAAACACCAGATTTCCCTCAAACACATTTTCATTCCCTGTGGCCAGAAAATGAAGCACCTGAACTGCTACATGCGTTTTGTTTTGTTTTATTTTTCCTTTTGAATCCGTTATTTTCAATTCGCTGAAAAATGATTTCAGAAACGGATGAAGAATGATCAGACCGGCATTTTGAACGGCTATTTCATGTTGTTCCTTTCCCAAAAAATGTTCCGGTGCCGTTGGTTCTTTTTCCGATTCTTTTTCAATAGTTTCAGCAGCAATTTCTTCCGAAGAAAGGATTGCCAGGCTTTTGTTTAAAACGGACTGAAATGATTTGTCGGAAATGGTATTTTCGGCTACTGACGCTAAAAAAATCTGTACCATTTCATTCCTTGTTTCAAAAGGAACAGAAGCCGCTGACCGGTTATTTAAATAAGCAAGCCATTTTGAAGCTGCCTGTACTGTTTCATCTGTTTTTGTCAATACTGAAACTTTCAGAAGCAATTTTAAAAATTCGCTGGCATGCTGCCGCCGGGTGTTTTTAAGGAGTTGTAAAATACTACTTCCCCGCGTTTTCAATCCTGAATTAAGATGAACCAACAGAGTGACAACCAGGCGCTCTGAAAACTGATTTACCAGGCGTTCAACAGCTTCATTTTTTGCTGACAAAACGTTTTTTAAACCTGAAAGAAAGTTGGTTTCAAATCCACCTGATTTGTCTTGTATAAAATCAGTAATCTGCTGCTCGCGTGCATACCATGGCAAATGCCCGTTTTCAAGAAAAAAAAGAAAAATTGCTTCCCTGTTTTCGCTTTGCGGCAGTTGAATTACATTTTCAGCGACTGTTAATGCTAAACCCTGCGAACCGCTTTTTAACTGTTCACGCAATTCTTTTTCAAACTGATTTACCAGTGCCTTTTTTAATTGATTCTGATTTTCCCAGTCGGACGCAGATACCTGAATATCTAATTTTTCGAGCCGGAATACTATTTCAGGCTGGTCGTATTTTAACAACATCAATTCCACTTCGGGCAAAATTTCATTTTTCAGAAACAGATCGATGTTGTTTTTGATGAATTGAGCTGTTTCAGTGTGAAAGGTATTTACCTCAACAAATACTTTCTGAATGATATGTTTTGACTCGTTCAAACTAAATCAGGTTTCCTTCTGTAATAATTTTGAAATGTTCTTCCAATATTCCAATACCCTGAACTTTTTCGCCCCAGGCAACTATAAACTGTCGCAAATCTTCAGAGAATGCAATGTCAAATTCTTTCATTCTTTGCAGCGTTTCAACAATTACATTCAGCAGTTCGGCGAGCTGATCGGCCGTAGCATCCACAACATCAGCATTCTGACAACGCAGCACGTTGTAGAACAAACGCAGCTGCAATTCGAACAGACCAAGCAGACTTGTGAATTCTTCCCCGTCGCGGTTGCCCGACAATTCAATAATCATTGACGCCGTTTGCTGCAACAGTTCGGCAAAGAGTTCCGGAAGCATGGCATTGTTGTTTCCTGACAGGTAATTATCCACATCGTTGAGCACACCTTCGTTAAATTCGTCTGTACCGCCGTAAATTTTGCTTGTTGACATCCAGATGGGAACCACAAAATTAGAGCCCGGCAGGTTTAATTTCTGAAGAACTTCCAGGTCTTTTTGCAAGGAGGTTATGGTAGCTTCCACGCACGTATCAGTAAGTTTTGTTTCAAAAGTGATAAAATCTGTTGCATCCGAGCCACACAACTCACTAATGGCTTCCAGTGCCAGGCGCCAGGTGGTTGGACTATCCGGAGTTAAATCGATAACCACAGGCGAATTGTTGTCGCGCTCCAGTTTTTCACCATTAATATTCCATACAAACAAAGTTGCCCCCGTTGAATTGTTGGTAAGAATGAGCTGATTCTGCACCTGTTCGGGTTTGAAAGAAGCTACCGGTGCTTCATTTACCGTAACTTTCACGCCGGAAAGTTCACCGTTTAACAGGAATTCAATTTCACCCGGTTCTGCATTTGCCGGAATAAATACATAACCACCGGCTGCCGTTTCGGAAACCCCCTGGCCTTCAATTTTTGCTTCGGCACCTTGCGGTGTAATTTCAAACGGATAGCTGTTCCGGTCATTTTCGCAGAACGAATCCTGAGGCAAAGCAATTTGTGTTTCCACCTCTTCAAAAACAATTTCGTGTTCAACCGTTGACTGGCAAACGCCGTTTGCAGCAGTAACCGTAAGCGAAACAACAACTTTATTTTCGTCGTTTACCGGCAAGGTATATTTGTGAGTCGGATTCCGTTCGGTCGACAAATTATCATCGCCAAAACTCCACAGGAAAGTAGCTCCCTCCAGATTTCCGGTGGGGCGGAAAGTGATTTCGGTTTGCGAAGTGGGTGATTCCGGCACTTCAAAATCGAACTGGACAGCACGGTAAACCGTAATTTCACATCCGGTAATCTGATCGTTCACGGTAAAATGAATGGTTTTTCCAATCATTTCATCCGGGAAAGTATTTTCATCAAAGCTGAGTTTGTTCCCGTCAATGGTCATACCTTCAACTTCGTGGTCGGCTTTAATCACGCCGTCGGTAGGCGAAACATCAAACAACAGCGGGCTGGTGTCCTGCCCCAAGCAGAAATGATCCTTTTCCAGCCGCAGAGAAACCGGTTTCCGTTCTACAATAAAATTAATTGGGGCACAGTCGGAACAACACATATACGGAAGCGCAAAATCGGCTACCACCGTATTGTTGGGTAAATCGGTAATTTTTACTGCACGCCCCAGCAATTCCGAAATTTTTGTGTTGGCCAGCAGTTCCCTTTCCGAAAGTGTTTTTTCAGACAACAGCTCTTTCGCGGAACTTTTTTCAGCACCCAACAAAGTAAGCCTGTTTGCCGGCGCGGCATTTACAAATTCATTAAATGCCGGCTCTTTTGTGGCGGCAACATGGGTTAACGAGTCAATTCCGGTGTTATCCTGTTGCTTGTTCAAATAAATTAAAAAGAAAGTGCCGCCTGGTTCAACACCGGCCTTATGTTCTAATCCGGGGTATTTTTCAACAAACTTCGAAAGTTTGAGACGGACAATTATTTTTTCTTTCCGCTTGTTGATTTCCTCAAGCAGCACTTCCAATTTTTTTGCAGAACAACAAATGGCCGAGAGTTGCGTGATTAGAACTCCCATCAACGCTTTCAGGGCCGGCGAAAGTTGTATATTCTGGTACCGGGTTTTCATTTTTTCCACCCGGCTGCACAATTCTTTGAGTGTTAATTTGTAATCGTTTACTTTTACCACACTTACATCGGCTAAAATACCGGGCATTTTTTGCGCCAGAATGTGTGAGTAGGCCATAAGTTCGATGGAACGATCGATTACAAATTCTTTTGTTTCAGGCTGTTCACCCCAAACCACATCATCCAGTTTTTCAGCAACCAAATTATCAGCTTTTGCAATTATATCGTTTACCGAGCCACCTTTGGTTTCGTCGAGGGCTTTTTTCATCACACTTCCCAGCGCATTTTCATCCAGTATCAGGTTGTCGGAAATAACATTATCACCCGTTGCAAAAGCAACATTTTTGTTTGCTTCCTTTGTTGCTGAAGCTGTATCAATATTTGTGTTGATACGGAAGGAGCGCGTATTTGACGAATCGGAAAGCAGATTCAGCGAGGAAACCCTTTTGACACCAATCAGGTTTTCGCGGATATTTTTCCCGGGATCGGCGGTGCTAAATCCTGAAAAGAAGCCGGAGACTTCGGCCAAAACACAGTTTTGTTCCGCTGTCCAGGCACGTAACAAAACGCTCAAATCCTCAAATTCACATTCATAATCGTCAATATTCAGCGTTTCGGTGTTTATATTCACCGACAATGCTTTTACATCAAAAGCCAGCCCGTATTTTATTTTCAATTCCTGAATGTCCTGCAGCGCCGTTTTGTAATCTTTTCCCTGGTGGCCTTCAATGCGGTAAAAATCAAAACCATCGATATTAAACGCCAGCGGTTCCTGAATTTGTGGCGATGGCGACAACAGACCGGTATGATAACTTAAATTGGTATTGGCTTTGTGTTTTTCCGTTTTTGAAAAATTCCACTGTTTTAACAGTTCATTTTGAACGTTGTAGTAAAACGGAATGGCACGGCTCCCCAGTACCGGCAATTTATTGGTTGGTGTGATTTTAATGTCACCTGACGCGGTTTGAAAGCGAAGAACCAGTTGAAACAACCGTAAAACCAAACTTTGGCATTGCTGAATCAAATTTTCTCCGCC
>JAFGDX010000205.1 GCA_016931875.1 Prolixibacteraceae bacterium | reverse complement strand
GGTATTATACCCTCCGATTTCATCGGGATTGTTCGACTAACAAATTTCAGTTCGCTCACTCCTGAAATCTGAGTCTCACGAATAAACCAAAAGAGCCGTTCAAAATACATCTGAACGGCCCTTTTTATTTCATTTTCAAGCTCTTATTTTTTGTACAACGGATCGGCGCCAATTGTACCAGTCAAATCACTGAGATATTGTTTCGTTTCTGTATACGCAAGCATTTGTTTTGCTTTTTGCAGTCGTCCGTCAATATCCATTGGTTCAAGCAACAACTCGTTTTGTTTGTTGGCTTTAAACTTTTCAAGGTAGGCCACCTGGAATTTGTGAAAGGCAATATCCTTTTTTTGTTTTAGTTTGAGACGTTCTTTATACCAGTCGCTTTTAATAACCTCATCGCGTTCAAACATTTTCCGTAACTCCGGGTCGCTAATGTCTTTTCCGTTGTAGTGACCGTATGCCATCACATGCAACAACACTTTTAAGGGCGGAATGGCGGCTTCAATGCTTCCGTCTTCAAAATACGGCAAGGCTGCACGCTGCATGGCTTCGGTAATGTTGTTTATACCGTCAACATATTCGTCCATTCCCTGGAGTTCGGGTTTTAGCATCCGCTCGTTAAACACCGCCAGTGGTTCGTCAAACAAACGGTTCATACAGCGAAATGCAAAATTTTTGGTAATGCGGTATCCCAAACGGCTGGCCAGCACTTTTTTGCCTTTGTACTCAAAATCTTCCAGTTTTTCCAGGCACTTGTTTTCAATCAGTTTTTTGGGATCCCGATCTTCAGGAACCAGTCGCGCCCAGATTTCAGGAACAAGAATACTGATATCGTGGTCAAACCGGTTTTCCGTGCCAATATACCCGGCAGCAGAACTGAATCCCTGGTATTCGGTAAGAATATACGAGAGTAGTGCATTATTTAAATCGGTGGTAGGCGCCAGCATATTAAACGGCCCCTTGGTGAGGGCTCCTTCCAGTCCGGCACCTGTTGTTGAAGGAGATTTCCCGGTAATACTTGCAATAAAATCCATAAATAATTCGGGCAACTCCTGGTAATGAATCGGGTTGTAAACACTCAGCGGGCGAATACCTGCGGCTTTGTCGGCCGGATTATTCCTTCTTCCGGGTAATACGGCATTCACGGGCCAGTAAACCGCTTCCTGCGGTTTTATTTTCCGGTACAAACGCACCCCTATTTCGGCCAGATAACTATCCATGGTTTCCTCCTTAAAAATATTTCGCTGAAGATACCTTGGATTTTTTGTGGGCAACCCGTCAACAATACGCGGATGGGAAGGTGTAACAAAATAATTGTCGCTGTTGCTGCCCGCTACTTTTTTGATAAACTCTTTTACCGGTTTTGTGTATTTTTCAAACGTTATTACATCTTCCACCAGCTCTTTGGCATTTTTTGCTGAAAGCGGTTCGTAATTGGTCAGGAATGTATTGTTTTCCACAATTTCCCTCTCGGCTTCCTTGTCGTAACCGCGGATAACAGCTTCATCAGGGCGCTGAAAAAGATAACTTTCGCAGTTGGTTACCAGTTTTACACTCGGATTGCTGAATTCGCTGTTCAGGTTTTTCAACTGTTTTGCCGGCAATGTTATGGTTGCCGAAATATCATCTTCGGTCTGAATTTTTAAACTGGGGACAAAATCGGAACGCAACTTGTGAATGTACCAGCGTCCTTCCTGGTTAAACCCGATTCGCACATAGCTGGCTGTAATGGGCTGGTGTTTGTAGCGCAGCACATTTCCCGGCCGCCCGTTAACAATTTCCACGTTAAACAACTCTTTCCATTTCAGCCCTCTTTCTTCGTTGCCCCGGTAATGGCGTTTTACAAACAGTGCCAGTGTCCGGATATTTTGCGGAATTTCTTCCAAAAATGTGTTGTACTCGTCGCTGTATTGTTCAGAAGGTGTTAACAGTTTTACCGCCGAACCCAGGGTTCGTTCCTTACTTAAAAACGACCTGGATGGTGCCGCATCCGGCCGGATATTTTTCCAGCGATTGGAATAATCCTTGTTAATAATTTCGTCTACCTGGTTTTCAGCTTCTTCCAGATTTTCAATATAAAAATAACCATACTTAATGGCGTTTTGCATCGATTTTGATATCTCCGATTTTCCTCCACCGGAAACCGTGCTGGGTTTATGGCAAAAAATTCCTTCGGGTGCGGTATCAATAATCCGCCACATTTGTTCCTTCGGATGTTTTACCAGTTGAAATTTATGTCCGGTTGGATGCACATAAACCTTTTGCGGAGAAAGCTTCAGCTGCACCTCTTTTCCTTTGTGGCTCCAGTAAACGCTGGTTCTCTCAATATCAATATCTGCCTCTTCCGGGATATAAATAATATCCGGATATTTTTTGTCGATGGCATAATTTCCTTCCTGCAAGTCAATTCTGCCGGCAAGCAGTTTTTTTACTTCCTCGAATTTGTAGGGAACATCAAATTTTTTTGTGAAATTATTTCCAAAAACTTTATCGCTCATGTTTCCGCGTGGAAAAGCAATGGCCCCGCCGGCATGTTCTTCTTCCACCAAACCATAAAGATTGGCCGAATAACTGATTTGCGTTTTTACTTCTTTTTTCGAATATCCGTAATAATTATCGGCAATAAGGGTAACCACCACTCCCCTTTCATCTCGGCAGGTTAGTTTAAAAGCCGTGCCGTCGTTGTAGAGTTCGTTCCCGTCTTTCCAGCACATGCCTTCACGCTTCTGCCGTTCCGACGCATCGTCGTAATGGGGCAGCCCAACGTCTTTCTTTTTTAGTTTTGTAAGCTGCGGTGCCAGAATAACACAACCGGTATGGCCGGTCCAGTGTTCCACGTCCAAAGCGGCATCGTTTACGGCAAGGTTGTGGTCGCCGGCATTCCCAAAAATGGTTTCCACAAAATCGAGGTTACTCACCAGGCTGCCGGGAGCAAAAAAACGGATTTCCATACTTTTTTCGCTTACAACCCCTTTTACTTCGGGGCAAACCACGGGGCGCAACAACAGCGAAACCATTACTTTTGCCTTTTCTTTCTGGTTGGCCGTAAACGGAAGCAAAGTCAACTCATCCGACGGATGCAGGGCCTCGTGCAGCAAATGGGCAAAAGTAATTTTGGGCACCTCCTTTTTATCCAGCGGCACCGGTAGTCCTCCCCTCACAATATGAAACGTTCCCTTGGTAGTTCGTTTGTCACTGGCCGGGTTATTCAAAATTCCCTGTTTTAACCGGTACGAATAAAGCAGTTCACTTTTAAACTCGCTTCCATTGGGTGGCAAACTCAGCTCGCGGGCCATACCTTTCTGGTTTAAAACCAGCGTTTCGGAAGGCAAACGGTACTCTTTGTCAAACTTTACTTCCTTCAGGTAATCGTCAATAAAATTTTGAATACGCGAATCAACCGGCGACAAATGCCCGCCCAGCAACCGCGATTTTTCCCTGAAGCTGCTAATCAACCCTTCAGTTAACAATTGAAATTTTGTATTTGTATATTGGGTGTCTGCATCAGTATCCTCGCAAAAACAAGGTTGCCCCAGTGACGCAAGCTGAAGATTGATGTATTGAATCATATCCATTCTGTCGCGCCTACCTTTTTTTAACGTCTGTCCTTTCTTTAATTTTTTGTCCATTTTCCAATTTTTTTCGAATCCTCTTCAAATTTAACCATTTCTCTGCAGAAAGAAATAAAGCTATCTTTTTATGCCCTATATTTAACAAAAACACATCAGTTCTGCAAAAAAACAGAAAAGAGCAAGCAGAAATCCGCTATTTGTAATTTTATTGTTAAAATTGTCTCAAAAGAAAATGTGCTTACATAAAACTCTTTGCCCTGGAAAGTGTTTTTTTTGATATGGCAGTTTGATAGCCGGCCGGCCCGCTGGGGTGGTTTAAACTAAAATAAAAACATCTGAAAAAATGAAAATCATATCGTGGAATGTAAACGGTATCCGTGCCGTTGCGAATAAAAATTTTTCTGAAAGTGTGGAACAAATGGACCCCGATATTTTGTGTCTGCAGGAAACCAAAGCACAGGACGACCAGGTGGCCGAAACACTTTCGGCAATGAACGGATTTCACATCTGTTCCAACTCGGCAGTAAAAAAAGGATACTCCGGGGTTGCCGTTCTCAGCAAAACAAAACCTTTACAGGTAATACCAGATATCGGCATTGCAGAGCACGATTCGGAAGGCCGCGTACTGTGCCTGGAATATGAAAATTTTTACCTCGTAAATGTGTATGTTCCCAATTCGGGCAGCGACCTGAAAAG
>JAFGDX010000204.1 GCA_016931875.1 Prolixibacteraceae bacterium | reverse complement strand
TTTTTGCGTATTGCCGGTTTACAAAGGTGAAATCGTATTTTTATTCGTGAGACTCAGATTTCAGGAGTGAGCGAACTGAAATTTGTTTGTCGAACAATCCCGATGAAATCGGAGGGTATAATACCCCGCAGCTCTGCTGCGGAATAAGTTTCCAAAGCTTGTTTTGGGGTTTCATACCCGTTGATTTCAAACTGCGAATTTTTGGCCCGATTTTATCAGTTACAAAAATATTCCAGTACAAAAAAAGGGAATCATTTCTGATTCCCCCTGTAAGTATTTATATGGTTTTTTATTCGAATTCTTTTTTGCTTTTTTGTCTGGTTTAATTGTTTTTTACAATGAATCACCAAAGTCTTCCCTGAATTTAGCCGTCAGTTTTTCGGTCCAGTCGCCAATGGGTTCCAACCGTCCCATAAAGAAACGCAGCAATGGCGGTTCTTCTACCCATTGTAACCCGCCAACCAGGTCGCGGTTTTTGTACAGCCATTTCACACGGTCAACCACAAACATGGTTTGTGAAAGGGTAAATACACGGCGAGGGAATGCCAGTCGCAGCAATTCAACATCGGCCAGAATATCATTGCCATTTTCATCGCGTACACTTGAAATGGTTCCCCTTTCCATTCCACGGATACCCGAAATAATAAACAAGGCCGAAGCCAGTGCACCGGCCGGATAGTGTTTTTGCGGAATGTGGGGCAGAAATCCCATGGCATCAATGTGGCATCCCAGCGCTCCCGGAGGAGTAATTACCGGAACACCTGCTTTGTCGAGGTTTTCAACCGCATATTTAATAAACGAAGGTGACTGGCTGATTACGGTGTCGTCGCAGGTTTCTCTTAAACCCACAGCCATGGCTTCAATTTCGCGAACCGACATACCTCCGTAGGTCAGAAATCCTTCGTACAAAACCAGCAGGTCGCGCATTTTCAGGTAAAGCTCTTTATCGTCTGTTAAAATACCTCCACCACGGGTTGAACTTACTTTCCGGCTCGAAAAATAAACCAGGTGGGCATAACTGCACATTTCAAGTAAAATGTCCTTTATTTCTGCATTTTTAAATTCTTCTTCGCGTTCTTTTATAAACCAGGCATTTTCGCCAATTAAACTGGCATCCAGCACCATCATGGTATCATTCTGGTCGCAAATGGCTCTCACATCGCGCATATTTTGCATCGAGAATGGCTGGCCGCCAATCAGGTTGGTCGATGCTTCCATCCGTACAAATGCTACTTTGTCTTTTCCGTATTTTTCAAAAACAGCTTTTAGTTTGTCAGTATCAATGTTTCCTTTAAAAGGTTTTGTGCTTTTTATATCCAGGGCGTCGTCTTTGTAAATCTCCAAAACTTTCCCGCCGTTAAGCTCCATGTGTTCCTTGGTAGTGGTAAAGTGATAATTCATGGGAATTACCTCTCCTTTTTTGATAAAAACCTGTGAGACAATGTTTTCGGCAGCGCGCCCCTGGTGAACGGGTAAAACATAGTATTTTCCGAAAACTTCACGGGCAGCTTCCTCCATTCGGTAAAAACTCTGCGAACCGGCATAGGCGTCATCGGCCTGCAACATCGATGAAATCTGGTTGTCACTCATGGCGTTGGTGCCTGAGTCAGTTAACATATCAAGAAAAATATCTTTGGTATTTAATAAAAATGTGTTAAAGCCGGCTGCTTCAATGGCAGCTTTTCTTTCTTCAATGGGTTTTAAAAATAATTTTTGTACAATACGTACTTTGTGTAGTTCAACAGGAATTTGTTCGCCACTGTGAAATTTTATGGCACTGCTTTGATTTGTCATTTTATACTGGTTTATAGTTTCGATTTAAAAATTTTCCAAAAATAAAATCTTCAAATTGAAATTTTGACTATTTGTGAAAGATGTTTGTCAATTTCATCGTATTTATAATTAGTCAAAATAAACCAGCGATTATACTTGAGTGCAGTTTTCAGATGTATACCAGTTTCAGAATTTTTTCCAGCCACCGGGCATCGGTTTCGTTAAAAGAGGCCAGTTCTTTGCTGTCGATGTCCAGCACTCCAATAATTTCGCCCTTTTTATTTTTGAACGGAACCACAATCTCTGAGTTTGAGCGCGAATCGCAGGCAATGTGGCCCGGAAACTGATGCACATCTTCCACAATTACTGTTTTTTTTGCATTGAAAGCCGCCCAGCAAACGCCTTTATTTTTTTCGAGAACCTGGCAGGCAACCGGCCCCTGGTACATATTTACAACCATTTCGCCGTTATCGATCAGATAAAATCCGGTCCAGAAAAATGCATCCATTTTGTGGTGCAAAACAGCAATAATGGTTGCCATCCGGGCTGCTGTGCTGTTGCTTTTTAATACCAGTTCGTCCAATTGTTTGTAAATCCGGTTGTATCGCCCTTCTTTTCTTTTGTCTTCCATTTAATTCAGGTAATTTTGAAAAAATCAGACTACGAAAAAACAAAAAATGTTTAATTTAGATGAATAAAACCTGAAAATTATGGAAAGAATTGTAAGCGATCCGAATGAAAAACAGTGGGGAATGTTTGTTCACCTTGCTGCACTGGCAACTTTAATAGGAATCCCGCTGGGAAATGTAATCGGGCCGCTGATTATTTACCTCATCAAAAAAGACGAATACGAATTTGTAAATGAAACCGGAAAGGAAGTCCTCAATTTTCAAATTACCTGGTCATTGATTCTTATTGTTTCGGCCCTTTTTATTGTTGTTGGGATTGGCTTTTTGCTTTTAATTGGATTTGGAATTGCCTGGCTGGTACTGGTAATTATGGGAACAATTGCTGCCAACAACGGGCAGTATTACAAATACCCGCTCACGTTCAGATTTTTTAACTGAGCAATTATACGGAATGAAATAAAATCCTTGGGTTTCATATTTCGAAATTCGTAAAACGTTTACATTTTACTTATTTTTGCCCCCCTAAAATTGAAACTGATGGCACAAAAACCTTCTATCCCAAAAGGAACGCGTGATTTTTCGCCTGCTGAAATGGTGAAGCGGAATTATATTTTTGATACCATAAAAGAAGTTTTCCGTTTATATGGTTTTCAACCCATTGAAACACCGGCCATGGAAAATCTTTCCACACTAATGGGAAAATACGGCGAAGAAGGTGACAAACTGTTGTTTAAAATTTTGAACTCGGGAGATTTTGTTGCAAAAGTTTCCGCCGATGTTTATGGCGAAAAGGATTCGGTGAAACTAACTTCACAAATTTCGGAAAAAGGATTGCGTTACGATCTCACCGTTCCGTTTGCACGTTTTGTGGTGCAGTACCGCAACGACATTACCTTCCCGTTTAAACGTTACCAGATTCAGCCGGTTTGGCGTGCCGACCGGCCGCAAAAAGGACGCTACCGCGAATTTTACCAGTGCGATGTGGATGTAATTGGCAGCAACAGTTTACTTAACGAAATGGAGTTGGTACAAATTATTGATGACGTTTTTGGGCGGTTGAAAATCAACACGGTCGTAAAAATCAACAACCGGAAAATTTTGGCCGGGATTGCCGAAATTATTGGCGAAACCCAAAGAGTGGTTGATATTACCGTTGCCATTGACAAACTCGAAAAAATAGGGCTTGAAAAAGTAAACCTCGAACTTTCGGAAAAAGGAGTTTCTGATGAGGCCATTGAAAAACTTCAGCCAATTCTTGCGCTGGAAGGCAGTTCGGCAGAAAAAATCGACCAGCTCGAAAAAATCCTGTCCGCTTCAGAAACAGGAATAAAAGGGGTGGAAGAAATGAAAACCCTGTTTGCATACATCGGCAACCTGGATTTGCAAACCGAGGTGGAGCTGGATTTAACCCTGGCACGCGGGTTGAATTATTACACCGGAGCCATTTTCGAGGTAAAAGCCAAAAATGCTGCTATTGGAAGCATTTGCGGCGGGGGCCGCTACGACGATCTGACGGGTATTTTTGGCCTTCCCGATGTTTCGGGTGTTGGCATTTCGTTTGGCGCCGAGCGGATTTTTGATGTACTCACCCAACTCGATCTTTTCCCGCAGGAATCGTTGGAAACCACACGGGTAATGTTTGTAAATTTTGGCGAAAAGGAAGAAGCCTACTGTTTGCCGGTTTTGGCACAGCTTCGGAAAAACAATGTAAATGCCGAAATTTTCCCTGAAAATGCCAAGATGAAAAAGCAAATGAATTACGCCAATAAAAAGGATATCCCGTTTGTGGTGTTGGCAGGCGAATCGGAAATAAATGAGGGAAAATTCACCTTGAAAAATATGGAAAGCGGTGAACAAAAAAGTGTTACTGCTGAAGAACTGATAAAAATCCTTTCCTGAAAAATATACTTCCGCCAAATTGCTTTAAAATTGAAGCAATGATTTTGAAGTTCAGATTTGTAAAAAGCGCAGGTGGCGACATCCGGTTTCCGTGACAGTGCGGCTACGCTCACTGTGACATCATCCTGAGCGAAGTTGAAGGATGTTACATAGTTTCACAGTTGGCCTTTATAATCAATTTTTTTTACAAATTTTTTTAGATCTTGTCATGAAAAACCAGATATTTCAAATAACACCCGATAATCTGACTTTTGAACAAATTCAGGAAATTCTTGAAAACAATATCAAACTTGAACTTTCAGAAAAATCGAAACAACTTATTATAAAAAGCAAAAATTATCTCGATAAAAAACTCGAAGAATCGGAAAAACCATTGTATGGTATAAATACCGGTTTTGGCGCTTTGTGTGATATTGAAATTTCGAAGGATGAATTAAGCAAATTGCAGGAAAACCTGGTGATTTCGCATGCCTGCAATATTGGACCCGAAGTTCCTGCGGATGTTGTAAAACTGATGCTGCTTTTAAAAGCCCACGCTTTGTCGAAGGGAAATTCGGCGGTTCAACTTCAAACGGTTCAGCGGATAATCGATTTGTTTAATCATAACATTTTACCCGTGGTTTGCGAACAAGGCTCGCTGGGCGCCAGCGGCGATTTGGCTCCGCTGGCTATGTTGTTTCTGCCCCTGCTTGGTTTAGGCGATGTTTATTTTGAGGGCAAAAAAGATACTTCAAAATCGGTTTTGGAAAAAATGGGGTGGGAGCCTGTAAAACTGGAAGCAAAAGAGGGACTAGCCCTTTTAAACGGAACCCAGTTTATGAGCGCACACGGTGTTTACGCCCTGCTAAAAACCTTCAGGATTATTGACCAGGCGGATATGATAGCCGCCCTCTCGCTGGATGCTTTTGATGGTTTGCTCGAACCGTTTATGGAAAATATTCAGCGAATCCGGCCGCACAAAGGGCAGGAAACAACCGCTGCCAATTTCAGAAAAATACTGGAAGGCAGCGAGATGCAGGCAAAAGAAAAAGAACACATTCAGGATCCGTATTCTTTCAGGTGTATTCCGCAGGTGCACGGGGCTGTAAAAGATGCTGTAAAGTATGTGGCTGGTGTTTTCGAAATTGAAATGAACTCGGTTACCGACAACCCAACTGTTTTCCCTGATGAGGATCAGATCGTTTCCGGTGG
>JAFGDX010000203.1 GCA_016931875.1 Prolixibacteraceae bacterium | reverse complement strand
TTCGACTGGCGTTCGCCCGGGGTGGAACTTAACGACCTTGGATATTTGCGGCAAGCCGATTATTTGACACAGGAGCTGAGTTTTCTGTACTGGATAAATAAACCCAAAGGAATTTTGCTGAATTATTATTTTAACCTTGAACAGGAACACCACTGGAGTTACGGTGGAGAAAATATTGGCGATGAATTAAATGCCAATCTGCGTTTGCAGTTTAAAAACCGCTGGAAGCTGGATTTAATATACAGCAGTAATTTTAATACCATCGATACCCGGCAGTTAAGGGGCGGGCCATCGTTAAGGATTGACAGTAAAAATACCGGGAGGATTAATTTGCAGACCGATCCGGGAAAGAATGTGATTCTTGGAGTCAGCAGCTACTTAATGCATTCGGACGATGAATTTACGCGTGAAAATTATTATCAGTTTTACATCCGCTGGTTAATCAGCAACCGCTTTACCATTACCTCGCGCACTACCTACTCAGCCGAAGTTGACAACAGCCAGTACGTCCTTCAGAAAACAATAAGCGGACAAAGGGAATACATTGTTGGAAAGCTGGACAGAAAAACATTGTACACCACATTGCGGGCAGAATTGTTTGTAACTCCTGAACTGTCTATTCAGTATTACGGAAGTCCGTATGCTTCTATCGGAAAGTTTTTAAATTTCAGAAAGGTGGCTGATTCCAAATCGGAAGACATCAGTAAAAGATATACATTCCTGAATATTCACGAAGGAGAAGAGCGTTTGCTGGTAGATGAAAATGACAACCTGGTGTTAAATCTTACGCAATCCAATCAGGATTTTAATTTTCAGGAATTTCGCTCCAATCTGGTTTTGCGTTGGGAATATAAAACCGGCTCATCATTTTATTTTGTCTGGACCAACAACCGGTCGCGCTACGAAAATTTGTACAACCCGTCGATTGGAAACAGTTTGAAAGGGATTTCAAAGGTGACCGCACAAAATGCTTTTATGATTAAACTGAGTTACTGGTTTTCACTTTAATTCAAAATCCTATCTTTGGTGCCCGAAATATTCAGAAAAAAATGAAACTGGCACCTTATTTCCCATATTATAAACGCAACCTGAGGTTGGCGTTACCGGTGGTAATGTCTCAAATAGGGCAGGTTACGGTGCAGTTGGTCGATATTATGATGGTGGGGCACGTAGGCACAACCGAACTGGCTGCCTCTTCTTTTGTGAACAGTACATTTATGATTGGCCTCTATTTTGGAATGGGAATTACCTATGGTTTTACACCATTGGTAGGCCAGGCTTTTGGGAACCATAAAATGGCCGAAATAACCCGCTGGCTCAAAAACGGCATGTTTTCTCATATTGTTTCGGGCGTTGTGCTGACATTAATAATGGGGGGTGTTTATTTTTTGTTACCCTTTTTGGGTCAGACCGATGAGGTGCTTCAATTAGCCAAACCCTATTACCTGCTACTTTGTCTTTCCTATTTTCCTTTTGTTCTGTTTTTTTCGTTTAAACAGTTTTTTGAAGGCCTTGGAAATACAAAAATAGCAATGCAGATTACTTTGATAGCCAATGTGATAAATGTATTTTTTAACTACGTTTTTATATATGGAAAATTGGGATTCCCTGCATTGGGATTAAACGGAGCGGGGCTTGGAACATTAATTTCAAGAGTAGTAATGCCGGTGTTATTTATTCTTTATATTGCAAAAATCCCAAAATTCAAAACCTATTTTAAACAGGCTCATTTGGAACGTATTGAGTTAAAACGCATCAAAGAAGTACTAAAAATTGGGATTCCCATTGCCTTTCAGATCATTGTTGAAGTAATGGCTTTTGGAATTGGTGCGGTGATGATGGGGTGGCTTGGCGAAACACCTTTGGCTGCACATCAGGTAGCGCTGGGAATGGCCTCGTTTACCTATATGATTTCGCTGGGGATTTCGCAGGCAAATACAATCCGAATCAGCCACCAAATGGGAAATAACGATTTTCAGGCCCTGAAAATGGCTGCTTTTGGCTCAACCCACCTGGTGCTCGCCTTTATGTCGTTTATGGCGTTGGTATTTATTCTTGGCAAAAACTATTTGCCTTTCCTTTTTACCACCGACTCAGAGGTAGTGTTTATGGCTGGTGGTTTATTAATTGTGGCCGCTGTTTTTCAGATTTTTGACGGCTTGCAGGTGGTGATGTTAAGCACCCTTCGCGGAATGGCCGATGTTAAAATTCCTATGTTTATTGCTTTTGCCGCTTATCTGCTCGTTGGTATTCCAACAAGTTATCTCTTAACTTTTGTTATGAATATTGGCCCTCAGGGAATTTGGTATGGCTACCTTGTTGGTTTGGGGTCAGCCGGAATTATGTTCTATTTTCGTTTTAAATACAATCTTCGCAAAAAAGCATAAAAAAACGGGTTATCTTTTCCTGGATAACCCGATTGTTCATAGTCTAGTTTAGTTAGATAAGAAAACTTTATTGGTCTAATAGAGAAAAGGTAGTTTTCAATAATTTTCTTAATCTTTATTTTTTAAGCATTGCTAATATAGTACAAAATTGTTTTGATCGTTAATGATTTTTAAAAATTTATTAATATTTGTTAAAATTTAGACTGGTTATTTTTATAAGTGTTTGATTTTTAGTAGCAAATAAAAAAACAATATGTTGTATAATATAATCTTTATTTTTCGAATATCTTTTGCAATTATTCAAAAGCAGGGAGTCTGTGAAAAAGATGACAAAAATCATCTTTCTGAAACAGGTAAAAAAAGTTAGCTGTCAAACGTGGATTTTAATACGTATTTTTAAACCTATATTCTGAAATCGTAAACATCATGAAAAAAGTTGTGCTGACAGGTATCCGGGAAATGAAAACCACCAACAGCCCGGACCCCCGGATTTTAAACCCAACCGATGTAAAAATAAAAACATCGGTGGTTGGGGTTTGTGGTTCCGATATTCATTATTACTCTGAAGGTAAAATTGGTTCGCAGGTGGTGGAATATCCGTTTGCTGTCGGACACGAATGTTCCGGAATTATTGAAGATGTTGGCTCGCAGGTAACCCGCGTGAAAGTTGGCGATTTGGTGGTTATTGATCCTTCGGTGCACTGCGGGGTTTGCGACCAGTGCCTGGCAGGAAGGCCGCACACCTGCCGGAACAATAAATTTTTAGGTTGTCCCGGGCAACTGGAAGGCTGTTTGGCTGATTATATTGTGATGCCTGAGTTTACGTGTTTCCCGGTTTCAGGAAAGCTAAATAAAACACAGGCAGCACTAATTGAACCGCTTACGATAGGAGTTTATGCTGTTAATCTGGCGCAACTCCCCGTTTCAAAAATTGCAACAGGCATATTTGGAGCCGGGCCAATCGGCTTAAGTATTCTTATGAAACTTCGGGCCGATGGCATTACAAATATAGGAATGATTGAACCATTGGAATACCGTTTAAAAAAAGCCGCCGAAACAGGAGCAGCCTATGTTATAAATCCTGAAAAAGAGGATGTGGAAAAGGAAGTTCAGAGACACGAAGGTTTACTGCTTGACGTGGTCTTTGAAGCCAGCGGAGACCAGGGGGCTGTTGATAATGCCTTAAAGGTTCTCAAACCCGGTGGTAAATTGGTTTTGGTAGGAATTCCTCCCGCGGCAGAATATATTTTCAATATGGATCTGATGCGGCGAAAGGAACTAACCGTTATCAATGTGCGCCGTCAGAATCATTGTGTGGAAGAGGCAATTGATTTGGTGGTGAGCGGAAAAGTTGATGTGGAAAAAATGGTAAC